>JAQTXY010000127.1 GCA_028688535.1 Methanothrix sp.
ATGTATGGGCAGAGCCCTCATGATCCCGGGAATGGTAGGAAAGAACATCGGCGGTTGGCTGGAGAAGGGCGAGCTGCCCAAGAGCGTCTCAAAGTATGGCAGCCAGGCAGAAGAGATCTTTGTCTCCTTAGAGGATCTTAAGAGCAAGTTCGGCCAGGAAATCAAGCAGATTCCATGGGGTGCTATCGGTCTGTATACCTATTGCCAGAAGTTCAAGACAGGAATACAGCAACTGATGGCAGGCTCTCGCAACTTCAAATTGAGTACAATTTCCAGGAAAGATCTCATGGCCCTCTCGGAAGAGGCTGCCTATGTCTCAGGCATACCCTACGTCATGGATGCTTACCGTGATGAAGCGGAAGAGATCCTAGACGCTTGGATCACAATAAGCGAGTAGCGGCGCAATCAGATTAGCCAATAGACATGGCATGAGTGTCTGTGCCATGCCGCCTTTTTTTAATTGCACATTTTTCTTCAGATCCTCATCTTTGCGAGGCAGCATTTTGTGAATTATCTCAGATGTTTGTACATAGTAAAGTAATTCATTAAGTGATTTTATGAACTTTTATGAATTCGCACTCTGAGGGCAATATTTAAATTCAATGAAGTTATAATGAAGATATAGCTACTAGTAAATTTATTGATCGCAAAGGTTTAAATATGCCGACACTGCATTTCCGGCCCTCTTTCTCATTTATAAATTTAACTCAGAATTGTTATATAGCTAAGGGTGGAGCATTGCCACCACCAGTCAAACATAAAGATTTGGGTAGATGCTAAACGGAGATGCAAAGAATGTCCAAACCGAATCCATTTGAGATATCCCAAAAACAACTTGCTGATTGTGCTAAGATTCTGAACCTGGATGATGGAGTGCATGAGTTTCTCAAGCACCCCATGCGAGAGTTCCATGTATCTATCCCGGTACGTATGGACGACGGAAGCATGAAGATCTTTCAGGGCTTTAGAGTTCAATACAACGATGCCCTAGGCCCCTGCAAGGGCGGCATTCGATTCCATCCCGAAGAGACCATAGACACCGTGCGAGCCCTCTCAGCCTGGATGACCTGGAAGACTTCTCTTCTCGGCCTGCCCCTGGGCGGAGGCAAAGGCGGAGTTATCTGCAACCCCAAGGAATTGTCCATGGGCGAACAGGAGCGCCTCTGCCGAGGCTACATAGACGCGCTGTGGCAAAACATCGGCCCTGAAAAGGACGTTCCCGCGCCTGACGTTTACACTACACCTCAGATGATGGCCTGGATGATGGATCAGTTCTCCAAACACACCGGAAACAACAGCTTCGGAATGATCACCGGCAAGCCATTGTGCGTAGGCGGCTCCTGCGGCAGAGGTGATGCCACTGCTCGGGGTGGCATGTATGCTCTGAGAGAAGCGGCCAAGGAGTTTCACATTGACCTGACAAAGGCCACTGTTGCCATCCAAGGATACGGCAATGCAGGCAGTTATGCTCATAGCCTGGCCAAGGAGCTCTTCGGCAGCAAGGTAGTTGCCGTCAGTGACTCCAAGGGCGGTGTATTCAATGCCGCCGGCATCGATGCAGATGAGGCAGCCCGCGTCAAGGCCCAGACATCAACCGTGGCCAATATTCCCAATGCTAAGAAGATCAGCAATGAAGAGCTCTTAGAGCTGGATGTGGACATTCTTGTTGCTGCTGCTCTTGAGAACGTCATTACCAAGGACAACGCCGGCAGGATCAAGGCCAAGGTCATCGTGGAGCTGGCCAATGGACCGACCACTCCGGAAGCTGACGCCATTCTCTTCCAGAACAAGGTGCACGTCATTCCCGACTTCCTGGCCAATGCAGGCGGCGTCACTGTCTCCTACTTCGAGATGGTGCAAAACATCATGCGCTATTGCTGGTCTTTCGATGAGGTCTACCAGAAGTTGGATGAGAGGATGACCATGGCCTACCAGGGCGTCCTTGCAGCCTCCAAGAAGTATGATATTAACATGCGCCAGGCAGCCTACACCGTAGCAGTGGCAAGGGTTGTCGAGGCCATGAAGATGCGCGGCTGGGTTTAAAGCGAAATCAAGATACTGATTAGTTCAAAACCACCAGCAGAGGTGCTTTGCGTCCTACCAGGGCCACAGGCCGTCATAAGGGCGCAAAGACTTCTCTTTTTCTAAATATGCAATTGTTTAATAATAAAATGACAATTTAAAATGACCTCAAACTTGCACCTTCTCTGGCATCTCATCACCTGCATCTAACGGCCAGGCAGCTGTATCTGTGCTTTCCGGGCGCAGGAATGCCTCATACGGTCTCCAGAGAGGTTCTTTGCAGGTCATTCTCTCTTCCACCCCTTCTTCAGGGAGGACCTGATCCCAGGGCTTCATGCACAGTGCGGCTGCACCTTTCCTTGTCCCAACCATTGCCGCTGGCATGTACCTCTCCCAGGTTGTCCAATTTCTAGCTCTCATTCACCTGTCACCGTATTTTATCTTCGTTCTATCCTATTTAATCATTTTTAAGAATCTTTCATAATTATTCATATCACACTGGGTATGAAAATTTCAAATATTATTAACATAAATGGAGAGTGATTAGTTCATGTACCAGCTCAGCAGAGCCAAACTCCTGGAGGATGCTGTGCAGACAAAACTGTAAAATAATAGATGGTTAATTCGTGGGGCCATGAAAATCGCTCTCATTGGTGGAACGGGTGATATCGGCACGGGATTTGCCGTGCGTTGGGGGCAAAAGCATGAGATCATCATCGGCTCACGGAATGCCGATAAAGCTGGAGAGAGTGCAGCTGCGGTAATGCAGCTCTTGGGACATGCCGGCAATATAACAGGCACGGACAATGCCAGTGCCATAGCCACAGCTGATGTGGTCGTGCTTTGCGTGCCCTATGGGAATCTCTCTCACGTTACATCAGGTCTGCTGGAGGCCTACACGAGCCAGCTCGTCATCTCGCCAGTGGTCCCCATGACCTACAATGGCAAAATTTTCCAGTACCAACCCCCCTCGGAAGGGAGCGCGGCCCTGCAAGTTAAGTCGCTTCTCCCCCAGGGCGTCAAAGTGGTTTCTGCCTTTCATACCATCTGTGCCGCTGCATTGCAGGATATTAATAGAGTAATGAAGGCGGATGTCTTTATCTGTGGTGATGATGGGGAGGCGATAGAAATTGTTGCGCAACTGGCTGGTACGATAAAGAGCCTTAGACCGCTGAATGCCGGTCCCCTGGCAGTCTCCTCCATGGTGGAAAGCTTGACGCCTTTTCTGCTTAATGTTGCCCGCAAGAACAAGATCAAAGATGCAGGAATTGCCGTCGTTTCCGAGCGATAAAAAAGATTTTTCTATTTTTTGTCTATCACGGGGTTTTTCTGCTCCTTCCCAGCACCATCTGCTTGGTAGCCCTATCTGCCTCAATATTGCGCCGGCAGACTGGACAGACCCGGATCCAGTCCAGGCCCTCTGAGTCCTTCTGCAAATTGACTGGAATAACAGACTCAATCCTGCGCAGCATGGGCTCAGTGGCATAGCGCGACTTGCAGATCTTGCAGGCTATCATATCAAAGGAAACATCAGGCTCAGGCGTGGCCTCATCGAAGGCCACCAGGGTTAGAGCATGGCTTGGGCAAAACTCCACGCATAGATCGCACTCCTCTTTGCACCTCTTCCAGTGGATGCTGCGTGTCTCTTGCGTCTCTGTACGGACAATATTTTGACTGGGACAGACATTGGAGCAAGACCGACAGCCCAGGCATAGGCTAGCATCAACTTTGATCATCTTCTACCTCCCTGGGCAGCAGCCCGAGCAGCACGTGCCCGCGCCCGGCGAGACGCCAGCTCAAAATCAGTAGATAGAGCATTGGCAGGACAGGTTTTGACACAGGTGGGCTCATCTCTGCCCTCACATAGATCACATTTATGAGCAATCTTATTCGTCCAGACCACTCCGAAGGGACAGGCCAGCTGGCAGAGGCCACACCCGGTGCACTTTTCCACATCAAAGGCGGTACGCTCTCCCTCTTTATGCAGAGCGCCGCTGTAGCAGGCTATTGTGCAGTTTGCTTCCTCACAATGATGGCAGAATAGGGGAACAGAGGCATAGTCTCCTACAAAATGCACATTAATGTGTCCGCTCCCAGAGTGCACTCTCTGGCAGGCCACCTCGCAGGAACGGCAACCGATACATCTGCTGATGTCAATATAAACTGGCATTTAATCCCTCCGGGAAATCTTGCAGGCCGAGACCTTAAACTCGGGTATTTTGGCATCCGGATCAGTGATATCCGAGGTAAGGATATTGGTTCCGGGGAAATGGAAGGGCATGAATACTACGCCTCTTTTTACTCTGTCGGTAAGGCGAGCATATGCCTGGGTTTCGCCCCGGGGCGTAGTTATGGTCACCTCATCTCCATCGGCCACCTTCAACCTTAATGCATCGGCAGTGTTGATCTCCACATATAAATCAGGCACACGTTCTATTAGTGAGGGGCTCCTTCTGGTCATGGACCCTGCATTGTGATGTACAGCCACCCGCCCAGTGGTCAGGATTAAGGGATATTCCCAGCTGGCGTCTTCCGCAGCCGGACGATATAGAACCGGCACAATAGTGGCGCGTCCATCGGCCAGCTTGAAGCCTGCGCTGTGAAGTATGGGCGTTCCCGGATGATCTATGCTGGGACAGGGCCAGACCAGACCGGCTCTGTTCAACCGCTCCCGGGTTATGCCGGCGTATTGCGGAACGAATCGGTTGATCTCCGCCAGAACACTGGCTGCATCAGGATAGGAAAGATCTATTCCCAGGCTCCTGCCAACTTGGCATACTATCTCCAGATCGGATAGAGCCGCTCCCGGTGGCTCTATAGCTTTGCTGCTCCACTGCACTCGCCTTTCTGTATTGGTAAAGCTTCCTTCTTTCTCTGCAAAGGCAGCTGCCGGCAAAACAACATCCGCAAGCTGAGCAGTTGCCGTCATGAATATATCCTGCACTACCAAGAAATCCAGACGATTTAGGGCTTGTCGAGCATGCTCGCTGCATGGATCGGAGTTGGCCGGGTCTTCGCCCACGATATACATGGCCTTGACCTCACCCAAGGCAGCTGCGTCGATCATCTCCGTGGCGGTAAGGCCGGGTCCGAGCGGCAGGCTTTCTGCACCCCAGGCAGAAGAGAAGTAATTGATGGTATTTGGATCGTCCGCCTTTTTGTATCCGGGATAGAACTCAGCCAAAGCGCCCATATCACAGGCGCCCTGCACATTGTTCTGGCCGCGTAAAGGCATAACTCCCGTGCCTGGCTTTCCCAGATGCCCACAGATGAGTGCCAGATTGGAAATGGCCTGCACATTGTCCGTGCCTGAGCTGTGCTGCGTAATCCCCATGGAATAGAGAATGCTGGAGGCCGGCGATAGGGCGTAAGAGCGCGCCGCCCTCACGATATCACCAGCAGCCACTCCTGTGATCTCTGATACCTTCTCTGGAGTGTAATCTTTGAGAGATTCTCGAAACTCCTTAAAACCTCTTGTCCACTGGGAGATGTAATCAATGTCTATCAAGCCCTCTTTGATTATGACATGGGCCATGCCGTTTAGGAGAGCTACATCTGTCCCGGGCTTAAGTTGCAGGAAGACATCCGCCATCCAGGAGGTATGAGTGGCACGCGGATCGGCTACGATTACTACCGCACCTACGTCCTTAGCCCTGTGAATCCAGCGAGTAAGAACAGGATGGTTTTCTGCTAGATTTGATCCGATGATGAATATGCACCGAGAGTTGGCGATATCCGGTATGGGATTGGTCATCCCCGCAGCTCCAAGAGTGCGGTTCAATCCCACTACGGAAGGAGCATGACACAATCTTGCGCAGTTGTCCACATTGGGCGTGCCTAAAAGGCGAGCCAATTTCTCGATCAGATAATTCTCTTCATTGCTGCATTTGGAGGAGGAAAGAAGGGCAATACTATCTGGACCATATTTCTTTATGGCATCGCCCAGTCCCCGCGCCACCAGCTGCATAGCCTCCTCCCAGGATATCCTGGAAAAGCCGTCCCCACTTCTCTTGAGGGGAGAGGTGAGACGTTCCTGGTGGTAGAGGATCTCCAAAGCTGCGTTTCCTTTGGAGCATAAAGCCCCCTCACTCACAGGATGGTCAGGCATATATTCTATCCCAATAGCGCGCTCTTTCTCGGCAGCAATGAAAAACCCGCATCCTGCGCCACAATATGGGCAGACGGTTGGAACAAGCACTTTTGTCATCTTCATCCCTTTAGTAAGTATAGAGATTGCTGTAGGGCCTCTTCGACCTGGGCCTGAGCCTG
>JAQTXY010000128.1 GCA_028688535.1 Methanothrix sp.
CTTCCCGACTCATACTGCAGGATATCGCCTTTCGCTGCCCATGCCCATGAGATCTCATCGGTTTTATTTGCCGGCAAGAGCGAAATATACATATCGAAGGCCTGCAGAGATTCGTTAATCCTGCCCAGCACGCTCAGAGCAAATGCTTTGCCCTCCCATGCATTGGGATTTTTTGGATATATCTCCAGGGCATGGTTGAAAGCCGCGAGAGACTGGTTATGCCTGCCTTCATCATAAAGAACGCCGCGCACCTTTGTATATCTTGTATTGCATAGAATACGGCCTTTGCCTATCCAGGCATCAATATTTTTTGGATCGATCCTCAAGGCTCTATTGTATGCTGCAAGAGACTGGTCGAATTGGCTCGTATTCCTGCCAAAATCCGAGAGGGCATTGCCTTTGCCAAGCCATGCCTTTGAATCCATGAGATTCGCATCGATGGACCGATTGTAAATTTCCAGGGCTTTATCGAAAGCCTTATCGGCCTTTTTAAAAGATCCGCTTTCCAATAGATCATGGCCTTCTTTCATCCAGTATTCTGCGGTTGTGTTCTTCCCACCAACTGGAGCTAGCATGTAACCTAGCTCCTTCGCCCGAGCATTGGCTGATTCCGCCTCAACCTGGCGTCCCAATGCCAATAGAGCCCGCCCTTTTTCATTCCAGGCCGAGGCATCAGAGGGATTCAACTCTATGGCTCTGTTGGAAGCATTCAGAGCCTCGTCAGCTCTACCTGCCATCAGAAGAGTCTTGCTCTTTTGGAACCATACGGATGCCAGTTCCTTGGTCGAATTGGTTCGAGTGTTTTCGATAGATTTGTTATAGGCTTCAAGGGACTCGTTATATTTGTGCAGGTTTGCAAGGGCATCGGCTTTGGAGATCCAAGCCCCTCTATTCTTTGGATCGATATTGATAGCGGTATCAAGTGCTCTAACAGCATCCACGTACTTCTGTTGAGCTAGTAAGACGCTGCCTTTGCCTATCCAAGCCTCTACATACTTTGGATTTATCTCAATAGCTTTGTCAAGGCTTTTGATTGACTCGTTGTATTTGTCTGGCTCATGTTTAGATAGGGCTATAAAAAGCAAGGTGTCGCCTTTTTTGAACCAGGCTTCTGCATATCGAGGATTTATCTCAGTCGCCCTGTCAAAGGCTTTGATGGCATCATCAAATCCCTCATTCTTGACCAAGGCCAGATTGATGAGAGCTTCCCCTTTGCTTAGCCAGGCATTGGCATTCTTGGGATCTAATAAAATTGCTTTATCGAATGCTTGTACAGCTTGCTCATTAGAACCGTTAGCACTCAGCTCATAGCCCTTTTGCAACCAGTAACCTGCGGTGTTCTCCTGCGCTACAGTGACCGTAAATGCCCCAAGCTCCTTGGCCTCTGCGAAGGCGGCGTCCGCCTCTGAGGTTCGGCCCAATGACTTCAGCGCCTCTCCTTTGGCATACCAGGCATAACCATCTTTAGGATCTATCTGCAGGGCTCTTTCGTAATATTTGAGGGCATCATCGTATTTGCCCAGGACTGCCGAGAGCAGGATGCCTCCGTTGATCAAGAGATCTTTATCCTGGGAGGCCAGCTCAATGACCTTTTCTAAAGCTTCTGTAGTCTCATTGTAGTTGCCCTGTTCAGCGAAAAGATGAGCCTTTTCAAACCAGATCTGGGCCTTTTCAGAGTCCTGCGAAGCTGCCTCGAGAGCTTCATCTAAAATCTCCAAGGACTCGTTATATCTGCCCAGATTCAGCAATGCATTGGCCTTGACCAACCAAATATTCGCCTGCTGCGAATTTTTCATGGCCGCCTGGTCGTATGCCTTGAGAGCATCCTCATAAAGGCTATTATTGTGTGTTGATCCGGCCCAGCGGCTGAGGACTGCGCCCTTATCCATCCAGGCTTCTGCATTCTCCGGATCAAGATCGATAGCCCTGTTATAGGCTGCTATAGATTCGTTGTATCTGGAATGATTGAGCGGCCCCATTAGGCCAAGCGCAAAGCCTTTGCCTGCCCAGGCATCCACGTTCTTTGGAGCGATCTCGATGGCATAATCGAAGGCCCTAACAGATTCTTCTGAAATATTTGTGAAATTCTCAGGGTCGTTCAAGCCATACTTCAAGGCCAGGTTGTCGAGAGCATATCCCTTATTCAACCATGCGTCTATATATCTCGGGTTCAGCTCGATGGCCTTCTCATAGGCTGCTATTGCTTCCTCGTACCTGCCAAGGCCCGCAAGGGCATTGCCCTTTCCATACCAGACGTAGGATCTCTTGGGATTCCTCTCCGTTATGCCCTCATATTCGCTTAGCGACTGATTGTATGCTTCCACGGCCTCCTCATGCCTGCCCATGTTTTCCAGGACCATGGCCTTGCCGATTCTGGCGTTCTGCGGGTAGCGAGGATCGATCTCTATGGCCTTATCGTAGGATTTGAGGGCCTCGTCGTTTCTTCCCTGGTTTCTCTGAACCTCCCCTTTGCCGTACCAGGCTTTAGCAAGCTGGTAGCTGTGCAGGTAGCTGTTTTTGGGCAACTGCGGAACGATTTCCAGAACCCTGTCGTAAAGCTCCCCCGCCTCCTGGTATCTTCCCAGACTTCGCAGAACATTTCCTTTGCCCACCAGGGCTTCGGCATCTTCGGGATCGATCTCCAGGGCGCTATCATAAGCCTGGAGAGACTCGTTATACCGGCCAAGCTCTGATGCCAGGAGGAAGGCCTTTAAATTCCAGTCTCTGATGCTCTTTGGCTCCACGTTCGTAGCGTTGTCCAGTGCTTCTACTGCCTCCTGGTACCTTCCCTGCTCCTCCAGGAGCTGTCCTTTGTATTGCCAGGCCTCGGACAGATTCATGTAGAAATCCCGGCCGGAAGCCACCCAGCCGATGATGGTGTCAACATCCTCGACGGACTTGTTGTAGGCATGAGCTGCTTCCTCCTCGCGTCCCAGCTTCTCCAGGACCCTGCCTTTGGAATACCAGATATAGGGATAGTCGAAGATTCTCTGCTCCTCGCTTTGGTAGAGCTCGAAGATCCTGTCATATGCTTGGACTGCTTCTTCATCTCTCCCCAATTTGGGAAGAGCCATAGCTTTGCCCATCCAGGCCTCGACGTCGGACTCGTTCAGCTCGATGGCCTTCTCCTGGGCTGCTAGCGCTTCTCCACTTCGGCCCATCTGGGATAGAGCTGTGCCCTTACCCCGCCAGGCCTCGGAAAGAGCAGAAGTATCGGAGCCTGCCACTTCGATGGCCTTCTCGTATGCCAGAAGGGATTCATTCAGCTTGCCCGGATCAGCAGTGACGATGTACTCCTGATAGAGGACGAAGCCCTTGCCGGACCAGGATCTGGCACTCTTTGGATCGATATCAATAGCTTTGTCACAGGCCTGAATGGCTTCGACAAAGGTTGTGTTTTGTTCTTCTCCGGAGAGCTCCAGATTTGCATTGCTGAGGGCTTTGCACTTGGCGCACCAGGCCGCTTCGTATTCGGGATTCAGCTTGATGGCCTGGTCATAGGCATCAAGTGCTTCCTGCCAGGACCCAATCTTTTCCAGCTCCTGGCCGCTCTTATACCAGCTCTCTGCGGTCTTCTCCTGCGCCAGAGCGCAGGCAGAGAGCGCCGCCAGCGCCAGCAGGCCGAAGGCCAAACTGGCCCACAACCCGTTATTTTTCTGTCTTTTCCCCACTCCAATTTTTTTCAATTCAGTCACCTCTTTTTAATGCAACAAAAAAGTTTTGAAGATGGGATCACTTCTCATACCCCAGCTTTTCGGCCACGTAAGACGATTCAAAGGCATCCTGAACCAAACCCAGCGCCCTCTGGGCTTCTCCCTTGCCATGCCAGGCATCGCTGTACATAGGACTCAGATCAATGGCCTTGTCATATGCTGCCATAGCTTCCTTGCTCTTTCCTTGTGCACGCAGCACATCGCCTTTGCCTATCCAGGCAGAGGCGGCATAGGAAGAGTCTGGCGAAGAGGACATCTCGACTGCCCGGTCATAGGATTTTATGGCCTCATCGTATTCATTCGACTTGAATTGGGCCCCGGCTTTCAGGAGCACCAGGCGGATGTCGCCTGGGTCCTTCACCAGTGCTCTCTCTGAAGCATCCACGGCCTTGACGAATGCCTTCCGAGCCTCATCATTCTGGCCTGTCTTGTTGAGCGCGTCTCCCTTTCCCACCCAGGCCATGGCAAGCTCTATACTGCCGTTAGATGGCAGCAGCTCGATGGCTCTATCGTAAGCCTGTAGAGATTCGTTGTACCTCTTTTGTTCGGCAAGCTGGCTGGCCTTATCGCTCCAGGTCTGCACATCATCAGGATCGACCTGGAGTGCTTGTTCATAGGCAGCCAGTGATTCGTTGTATCTGCCCAGCTCCCCCAAATAGCCAGCTTTCATGCGCCAGGCGGCCACATTATTCGGATCCAGTTCCGTGACATTGTCCAAGGCTTTTGAGGCCTCACTTCTGCGGTCCGCAAAATCTAATGTCTGGACCTTGGCCATCCAGACCTCTACACGCCCTGTGACATCGTCGGTAGGCATCAGCTCCAGGACCTGGTCGAAGACCTCCAGGGACTCGTTGTACCTTCCCATGAACTCCAGAAACTCGCCTTTGCGAGACAGGAGATCAATGTCTTCGGGATTGATCTCGATGGCTCGGTCCATGGCCTGCAGACCCTCCTCGCTCTTGCCGATCCTGTAAAGTATCTCCGCCTTGCCTCTCCAGGAGCTGGCGTTTTTCGGGTCCCGCTCAAGGCTTCCGCTGTAAAGCTGCAGGGCTTTCTCTTGAGCTTTTAGGGAGTCTTCAGGCCTTCCCAGGTCTTCGAGGGTCAGGCTTTTTAAATACCAGGTCTTAGCGTCTTCTGGATTTCTCTTCAGGTCTTCATCCATCAGGCCCAGCGCCTTCTCGTAGGCTCGAGTGGATTCATTTTCCTTGCCCAAAACGTGAAGCTCCAAAGCCTTGCGGCGCCAGGCGCTCACATTCCCTGGATCGATCTTCAAGACCTCATCGTAAGCAGATATGGCCTCCTCATTGGTGCCGTTATGCGAAAATGCAAGGGCTGTGTTCATCCAATAGTCTGTCATATTATCCTGCGCCTGTGAGCAGGTGCAGAGCATAGCTACAGCTAACAAAGCGATGGCAAATACTGCTTTCATTTACAAACCACCTCTAACTTCTTTAAAATGAGTGGGGTCATCCCTCATACCCCAGCTTTTTGGCCTCTGCAAAGGCGGCGTTTGCCTCTGAACTGCTGCCCAGTGCCTGCAGAGCCAGTCCCTTGCTGTTCCAGAGCGTGGCTTTGAAGGGAAGACCGTAGGGCTCTCCGGCCTCGATGGCCTTATCATAGGCTTTAGCTGCTTCGTCGTATTTGCCTGAATTATTTAGAGCATCTCCTCTGCCCTTCCAGGCCTCTGCACTTGCGGAATCTAGCTCGATAGCCTTGTCGAATGCTTTTAAAGCATCCTCGTGATCTCCCATCTTTTCCAGAACGTCGCCCTTGCCCGTAAGGAGAAGGGCAACATACATGGAATCGTTGCCATTCGAATGATTTGATGCTGTCTCAATAGCATCATCGTAGGCAGCAATGGATTCGTTATATCTGCCCAGCTCAGCGAGGATACCAGCGCTGTATAGCTGGGCCTCAAGCCCAGCGAAGTTTCGATCAAGCTCTATGACCTTGCCATAATCGCTTAACGCCTCCTCCCACGTTCCTTTTGCCGCCTCTTTCATTCCCATGTCATCAAGGATATTGCCCTTGCCCGTGAGAGCAATAGCCCTGCCATCCCAGGCCAGAGCGAGGTTCTCAGTATCATTAGACGGTATCAGCTCGATAGCTTTGTCAAAAGCCTTCAGAGATTCGTTATACTCGCTGAGATTTTTGTTGAATCTGGCCAGAGAATGGAGGGAGTAGCCTTTATTCATCCAGGCATTTCCGTAGCTTGGGTCAATCTCAATGGCCTTATTGTAGGCAATGATTGCGTCTTCAAAGGCTTTGATGCGCTCTGGCCCCTGCTGTCGATATGTAAGCATATCCAAAGCCTTGCCTTTGTTCAACCAGGCCTCTTTATCTTTAGGATCTATCTCCAGTGACCTGTTATAGGATTCGAGGGCCTCATCATACCTGTACAGCCTCTCAAGGAGATCTCCTTTCACAAGCCAGCCTTTTGCATCCAGCTGGTTTGCATCTAAGGATTTATTGGTGATATTCAACGCATTTTCGTAGGTTTTCCGGGATTCGTTATAGTCACCCATTCGTATCTGGGTATCGCCTTTGCCCATCCAGGCATCGGCATTCTCAGGATCGA
>JAQTXY010000129.1 GCA_028688535.1 Methanothrix sp.
ATTGCACCGCAGATAACCACGTTCTTTACCTATACCTCGGAGAGTGCTCACCTGGCCCCGGTGATGATCGCATTTATGCATGTCATGTGCCTGTTCTATCCTTTCGTCTCGCCCGGCATCATGTCCGCCTGTCTCTTCCAGGGTGCAGGCAAAGGGCTTACCTCTCTCTTGCTCAATATGCTGCGCGATGTGATTCTCATAACCATGTTGTCTTTTGTTCTGGGCATGGTCCTGGGACTGGGTCAGGAGGGCATCTGGTGGGGGATTGTCTTTGGCAATATCAGTGGGAGTCTTTTTGCCTACCTGTGGGCCAAGCTGTACATATCGCATCTGGTAAAGGATATGATCACCGAGATGAAGGCTGAGAATCGTGGCGCTGCGAAGAGGCTGGAGTTTTAGACGGCGATCAGCTGGAAACCCCAAATATTAATGTCGGCTGACCGAAATGATCAGCGACAATTGGAGTTCGCTCCATTCTGTTCCACCCTATAGCCTACTATTCCTTGCTTTTTCTGTAAAGGTGCAATTCGCCCAAACCCGCCGGATACAGCGATTGCCCGTTTATACAATTGACCGGTATTCGCTCTGCCATATCGTATGCATCCAGATGAGGATTGCATGGAGATGGAGACTGAGGGTCTTTACAGGTTGCTCCGTTAACGTTCTTGGTCCCTTTGGCATTGTCGTATCCCGGTATCTCCTGATCGCCATATCTGAAAGCCAGTTGGCTATGACTATAATACGGTTTCTCAAGCCGCACCATGGTTTGGGCACAGCTCGCATAAACACCGCATGTTATCTTTTTGAATGTTCCGGAATCCGGGATAACCGGTTCGCCGTTCTCGTTGTATTCTGTCAGAATCGGGTCGCATCCGTCACAATTGAATATCACCCCATCAACCCCTGAAGATACAGACGCATCCAGTATTTGCATTCCCCCGGATGGGATCAGCTGTATAGCCAGCGGCGGATTGTCTGCTGCTGCACCGTTTTCTTTTGTCATACCGACGGTCCGACGCAATCGTTTAAGTCTATGATCCAGACATACCTCGACCCCTATTTGCACAAGATCTGCAGTGGATCTGTTAACATATGGAACGCTCATCCTGGCAGCCAGCGGCGCAGCCTTCGTGTTCTTGTCGCCTTCGTAGATGCTAATGGATGGATAGCCAGCCAGCCATTCCGTAATCATTCCGCCATGAGACAGCATACCATCCGCGTCCAGCATTCCCATTGTAAGGTCTACAGTAGACTCATTCTGTTTTTCATAGCCGAAACAACGCACATTTTTCTTGTCCCGAACGAGGAGCGCCCCGCGATTTCTTACTATACACAGAGGATTGGCTCTGTAGTGAATCATCAACTCATCAATGTGTTTCTCTGTTTTTGAAACAGGACTCCCCATGCTCAAGTAGCTGAATGCCTTGATGCGCGGACCATGCATAAGCGAGTCGAGCCTATTCGTAATATTAAGACCGGCTATCTCCTTATTCAGGGCATCTTGTCGCTCTTCCACTCTACTCGACATGAGAAATTCATTAAAATTCGGTTCATTACATGTGAGAACTGAGCCGATACAAAACAGCCAAACCTCATTATTCAACTCGGTCGATAGCTTGGTAATCTCGTCCTTGAGTTTGGAGCAAATATACTCATAAGGATACTTGTTGTCAATCACAACCTCTGGATAAGGCCCCTGTCTACAATGAAAGAAGAACTCAGGAATTACGAACCAATGCCGAGTCGTAGCGATGTGCGCATGGACGGATTCGTCACGCGCCTGGAGAAAGGTTTTCACCAGATAGCTGATTCTCTCATCGATGTCGATTTTGATTTGCTCCGGTGACGTGTCCGCATTGGCCCCTACCCACTGCCCCATGATCCATCGACTGTTTTTCCACAAAGGAGTGACATCCGACGGCCCTGTGTACAAAGCCCATGCGATATACGTATCATTCATTGCTGTCATTTTCATCTCCGTAGCGTTTCATTCGAATTATCATGAGGATTTATCCCTTCAAAACTATTTAATGTTTTATCCAGGTCGTCATGGTTTCGAATTAAACTTCCTTCATTGTACTTTTGGATTCTCGAATGCTGTATACGAGGCGGCGATTATCCGCTGCGCATAGTTGTGCCCCTTTTGGTGTAAATGATGTCTGTATCCGATCTGAGCAGTTCATTCATGGCTCATGGCCGCTGTCATCGGCTGGGCTATGCGGGTTTGCGGCGCCGTCCGCCAGACAGGCCTGGCAGCATGCACACGCTCGCACTTGGGCGCAAGAGGCCGGTCGGGCCTGAGGAGTCAGGTGAGGCCACATTAGAATCCAATAACTTCACTACATCTCAATCATGCACGCTAAATCAATTGCACATTAAATGAAGAATTAGCTTTATTGTACAGTTTCTTATCCAAAGTCAATAGAGGGACTTGCTCTTTTTCTGCCAGGGCTAAAAAGAGGGAATCATAAAAGGACGCTGTAGTAACAATCGAGATATCATATGCCTTCGCCATCATATCCTGCGCTCTGACGACATCGCACGCCTCGGAGATAAATGTCTGGCATTTCTGAAGAACATTGAGTGTTAGATCCCTGTCCATCCCGAATAGAGTCACCTGTTTCCAGGCAACGTTTCCAACCTCAATCACTGCCAGGTCCAGAGTGACCAAATCCGGTTTGGTGACTGCATCCAGAGCTCTTTGAGAGGCATCCTCTTTGAAAAACATAGCAGCCAGGATATTTGAATCCAAAGCCACCTTATCAAGCATCTCGATCCTCCCGTATCATCTCCGCAGCACCGATTGCATTGGGCTTTTGATGCTTCCACAGTTGCTGAGCCTCGGCAAGGAGCCTTTCTTTTTTCTTTTCCCGAACCATTCTCTCCACGGTTTGCTTGATCTCTCCCTGCCAATTGACATCAGACATCTCATCCATCATCCGGCGTATACGGTCTTCAATGCGAATGCTATAAACAGCAGTTGACATGTAATGATGTTTATCATAAATGTATATAAGATTATTCTGCAGCTCGCCCGTCGGCCTCTCGACTCGGGTTACGCTCGTGACTGCTGCCTTTGGGCCGGGCCCTCCTGGGTTGCGGCGCCACTCGTCAGGGCGGGCAGGGAACGGTTGGGCCGAGATCACGAGTTCACGCGAAGGCGCGAAGCCGCGAAGTTCCGATGAGAGAAGTACATTTTTTTACCAGAGCCCTCGGGCTGCGTCGGCGGAACCGCTCGCAGGAAAAGGCCATCTCGGGACAGGGGGCCGTCCGCCAGGCAGGCCTGGCTGCACGCGCGCGCTCGCACTCGGGCGCATGAGGTAAGTCTGGCCCAGAGGGCCTGAAGAGCCGGAACCGAGTAGATTGCTTTTCTGGTGCTGTATTCTGGTGACAGTTGCGTTTCGTTACTACTATTAGCATATAATCATATCAGGGAACGACAGGCCAAACCACAAAAGGTAGGAAGATACAAAGGACTCGCAAAGAGATTCGAGGCCAGCATCGTTTTTATTGCAAGGCAGTATGTTAGCTTTGCCAGATTCAGGCCTAACTGTGGCTGCTTTGCCCAGGCTCCTGGCTCTCGATCCCCCAAAGTACTTATCTTTAAATTATAATCAAAACTAAGAGGGAAACGATTTGGCAATTCAATGTCCTCTGATTAGTGGACAGGTCGGAAATTATGGCTGAAAAGCCATCTGTCGCTCGGTTTCTCGTATCAAGCGACCAGCCATTGGAGTTGACGATGGCTCTTCCTCTGGCAGAGATAATTCATCAGGCCTTAGTTAAGTTCTCCAATGGCTCTTGCATATTCACAGGCTGTGATAGCTCACATAGCCCTTTAAAAGGCCACAAGCATGCTTATATCCTATGCGAATCAAACCAGTCGCAAGGAAAGGGCAGTCAGGGCGATATAACTCATGTTACAGTTTTTTCTTCGAGTGGTTTCGGCTCTCATGATCGAAAAGTTTTGCAGAATTTAGAGCATATTTATGGTGAAAATGTTCCGGATATTCAACTCTCGCTAATGAGTCTAGGACATCCTCGAGATTTCGGAGGAACTGACCTGGATTTAGGTCAGTGTCCATTGCTGGCCAAGTCCAGCACCTGGATTTCACAGACTCCTTTCATTCCCGTGCGCCACCCCAAAATCACTCGGGCGGGCGCGCCCAAGCTGGACGAGCGCGGCCTTCAGATCGACAGCCCGGAGCACGAGCTGAGAAGATTGCTCAGGCTGGATGGATTTCCGGAGCCGTCTATTGTGGAGAGCGTGCTCCGTACAAGCTTAGGCGGGCGCAATGAATTTTGGGCAAGCTTCCAGATCCAGCGGGAAAAAAATTACGCGGCGGAGAGAACTGTCCGCAGGATCGGCTATGGATTTCGCATCCAATTCCCAGGGCCGGTGCAGGGGCCGATGGCATTAGGTTATGCAGCGCATTTGGGGATGGGATCGTTTGTTGCAGTTGCAGATAGAAATAAGATCGCAGGAGAGGCTAGCGGAAAACCTTTGCTTCCTATAGATTTTCAAAAAAAGGGTGATATTCAAATCTGTCTGCTGGATGTAAAAATAAGATTCTTAACACAAGCCTATATTCCTTTATGGACAGGAGACAGCTTTCGGGCTGGCTTAGGCAATAAGCTCAGGGATCGTGTCTGTGCCTTCTATGTCAATAGCCAGAAAGATCCATCAATTGCAATGAAGGAATACCGAAATTGCAGAAAAAATTGCGAATTATCTCAATGCTGCAGTTATGGCAGGTTATTTGTATCATTGCCAAAGGCAGACCAAGATGGTTCTGTCAGATTCTTCGAGCCTCCGTTGCCTTTAATTCTCATACCGCCAGCTACAGGTTCCTATGATCCGGATGAGTTCGCTTCTGTTGGCTTTGCCACAATAGGGCAAGCTTCGGATACTCTGCCGTATATATTTTTAGCCTTAAGAGATCTTGGGAAATCCGGTCTAGGAAGGGACCGTCACATTGGCGGCGGCAGATTCAATTTGGATTCAGCTGATAGTCTTACCCCTCAGGAAAGAAAACAAGTGTACCACAACGATAATCTACAGAACATGATAAGTTCTTTTAGCTATTTTGACATTCTCAGGCAGGCGGAAGGGTTTAATGGCTCTGTGGCCTTGAAATTTTTAACACCAACCCATATAGGAGATGAAATCGGATATTCATCTCGCCCGTCTTTCGGGATGCTTCTTATGCATTTGCTCCTGCGTGCCAATACTCTATCATCATCGCATGGAACTGGATATCTCTATAATCCCAGAGAATGTCAGAATATTCTGGAAAATGCGGAAAAGGTGGAGCAAGTATCAGCCTTTGTGAAGGAGATTCATGCTCGTCGCCAGGCCAATATGAATAATGAATTTGTTTGGCAGCCACCCTACTTTTTGGGAGAGATCATTTACAGAGGATCTTTCTCAAAGGATATGATGGCCTTGCTCTCGCTTGGTGAAATCATTCATGTGGGAAGAGCGGCTACCATTGGTAATGGAATGTTCAAGATGCAAAGGCATTCGTGAATGCTTATCGCCTATAAAATCGCGTGATCCATTTCCTAAAAGTTTATGCCCCCCTAACTTTCATTCTCGGATCGGCCTTGCCCAGATCCATCCAAAGGGTTGCATCTTGTATCTTGGATCATCATCCATAAGCGCCAGCTTTCTGGTCTTCGGAAATTCGGCCACATTTGACCGGCCGAGACGGAAAGCATCCCTGATGTCATCAAGAAGATCCGGAAATAGTCTGGCCACTGTCATCCCATGCCAACCGGATCCCCACCCAGCTCTTAGGAGCATTCCTCCTCTTTTTTCAGGAAGGGATAAGAGCTTTTTATAGAAATCCTGAGGTCCTCGTTCATTGTAATTTGAGAAAAAGTCTATCTCGGATTTTATATAATCTGAATAGTAGTCTCTAGCGATTTTTTCCAGATCCTTTAGATCTTCCACCTTTAAATTAAGCTTTGATTGAACATCATCTTTGAGAAGGAATGGATCTATGTCAAAAGAGACCTGGGTCTCAGTTCCTGGACAGAAGGCTTCGACACACAATGTCATTTTCGTCTCAAGCTGTTCCCTCTTGAGATTCCTTACAGCGGCATCAAAACACCGAAGTTGCTCTTTGGGGATGATTTCTGTGTCCGATACTTTTAGGGCGCGAAGGTGATCATAATTGGGGTGATTTCCTTTAACAGGATCTCTTCCCAGGAATAGTCTCTCCAGAGGCTGTGCTGCCCATGCGCCCGCATTCCTGGGGCCAGCAC
>JAQTXY010000130.1 GCA_028688535.1 Methanothrix sp.
AATGTGGTTCTGACAGAGTTCTATCCCAAAGGCAGCCTGTTCCTCTCGGCAAGCATTGCGCCCGATCAGGGAAATAATAGCATCTGGACCATAGGCACATTAAAGGCGGGAGAGTCCGGGCAGATAGATATAACCCTACTCATGCCCGAGAGAGCCAATCTCACCTTTACTATGCAGCAGAGGGTAAAGGGAGAAGGATTCGTCAGAGTGCACAATGATATAGACACCAGACCTGAGGCCTACACCCTCACCAACCAGGTGAAAATAACATCGAGCGAGACAGGACCGGTAAGCTCCTCTGCCAGTGTAACTCTGGATGAAAAACCGGGGACCGTGATAAGCGTCCGGGAGAGCGGCAGCGGTAACTACCAGACCGAGTATATCTCACGACTTATTACGGAAAACCGCACCACAGAGTCCATTACCAGCTTATCCGCCACCCATCGACCTACCAGCTTCAAGCTGCCCGGCAATAGATCGATAAACTACAAAGATCGATGGACGGAGGATGTACAGGGCAAAAACGAGATCTCCAAGGCGTCCGTCCGCGAGTCCTATCGCTACGCCACCAGCATTGACCGCGACCAGAGCCTCAAGATGAGCGAGAACGGCAGCACTCTGAAGACTGATGTAAAATTTGAGGGAGCCGGACACATCGGCGTTCTCAAGAAAGATTCCGCTCTTGAGAAGCCCTTTAAAAAGCCGGTCTTCGAATCGCGTGAGGATTACACAGGACGCTTCAACATCAGCGAATATGCAGATGAGTACGGTGAGAACGTCCTGACCAACCGTTCCGTGCAGGGCAATGGAGCAGTCTCGACTGCCAAGACGGTCCGCTCGAGCCAAGGCACCTATGAGTACGGCACTGGAAGCTACCGTGTGGAAGAAGAGGTGGTAAGCGGCTCAAGCTACATGGCCAAGGACATAAAGCTGGCCTACGAGCCGTCCAGCTTCAACTACACGCCACGGCTGGCTGTAAACCAATCTATGAAATGGAAGGAGGGCATGTTCACCAAGAGCGGCAACGCGCAGCTGCGGGGAGGAGAGCTGACCAATAAGAGCTGCATCGCTGGGGTGGACACTACCCTCAAGAGCTACATCGGCCAGGAATTCTCCAGTCTGGAATACCTGAACAAGACGACAGAGATCAAAGGCCTCAGCGAGATGAATACGGAGGCCCAATTCAAGGGCCAGGCTCGCTTCCGGACGCTCCTGGAGAGCGGCAAAGACGGGGCAGGCACAAGGCTCTCCGGAAACCGCGGCAACTCTACTGACGGCCCGGAGCAGATCGACATGGATGAGCAATATTCGGGCGAGTTTACCATCAGCCGCAAGATGGCATTCACGGGCGTTTCCAGGTTCGATGTGCCTCATATCACTGTATGGAAGGATGGCCGCCTGACATATGGACTGGTAAAGAAGGTGAACGCCACCATAGCCGAGTACACCATAACCATGATCAATGATGGCAGCCGATCGCTGGGCCCAATTTATGTCCGTGATACCTTCCCGGCTGGCACCCAGTTCATCGACTCCTCGCTGCGGCCGGCGGAGCAGACGGCAGAATATGCCAACTGGACCATTGTCTCCCTGGGCATAGGAAGCACTAACACCATCAAGCTCCGGTTGAATGTCACAGAAGAGGCGGGAGATCTGGTGAATGTGGTGGAAGCCACGGGATGGCACAGCAGCGGTCAGACCGTTGGCAGGAACATCTCTGCCATGGAAAGGGCATGGTTGCCATGCTGCCAGCCGCAGCTTCTGGCAGAAAAGACTGCGACCCTGGATCCGGCTGATCCCACTCTGATCCACTACAAGATCAGCATCAAGAATGCAGGAAGCAGCACCATGGCCGTGCAGGTCATCGATTACATGCCGCCGGACCTGTCGATCATCACCTCTTCCCAGACGCCGTCTGATTTCAGCCTGGATCAGACAACCTGGACCCTGACGGCGGTACCGCCAGGCGAGGTCGAGACCATATCCTACACCGCCCAGGCAAAGAGAAATGGAGCCTATACCAATCAGGCTCATCTGCAGGCCTACAGCCTGGATGGATCAGGATCGGCCAGTGCCGATGTCAGCGCCTCGGTAGTGGTGGGCGGCTTGGATCAGCCGGCGAAGACGCAAAGGTATGGAGGAGATTGGCAGCCGCCAGCGGATGAATTCGGCTTGACGACCACTGATGAGGGAATGGGAACGCTGGACAACTTTTAAGGTCGTCTGCGGGCTTTTTCCGCCCGCATTTACACTTTTTTTAGTTTCGCCCCACACAGGAATCGCACTTAAATATCGGGCCTGATAAAAATACTATTACCTTGACCCAGATATTTACAGTCACCGACCTGAATCAGAGGATAGCAGACCGCCTGGAGAATGATCCCCGCCTGCACGACTTATGGGCGCGAGGCGAGGTCTCCAACTACATTCATCATCGGTCGGGGCATAGGTATTTCACCCTCAAGGACCAGGGCTCTTCCATCTCCTGCGTTCTTTTCAAAGGCAGCGCCCTCTCCATGGATTTTGAGCCGAAGGACGGAAAAAATGTGATGGTCTTCGGTGATATTGCCGTTTACCGGCCTCAGGGCAGGGTGCAGCTGGTGGCCCGCGCCCTTAAGCAGGATGGGGGGCTGGGTTTTCGCCACCTGCAACTGGAGGCGCTCAAAAAGAAGCTGGCCGCAGAGGGGCTATTCGCTCAGGAGAGAAAGAGAGAGTTGCCTCTGTACCCGGAGCGAATCGGCATCGTCACCTCTCCCCAGGGTGCGGCGCTGCGAGATGTTTTGCGCACATTGGGCCCCTATCCTGCCAGAATTATTCTCTCCCCGGCCCAGGTGCAGGGAGACGGTGCCGAGGAGAGCGTGGCCTCGGCAATTTCGGCACTGCGAGGCCGGGCGGATGTAATCATAGTCTGCCGCGGTGGCGGATCAACTGAGGATCTGTGGTGCTTTAACTCCGAGATTGTAGCCCGGGCCATCTTTGCCTGCGATGTGCCTGTCATCTCCGCTGTGGGGCATGAGACAGATGTGACCATTGCCGACTATGTGGCGGATATGCGAGCCGCGACTCCCACGGCAGCAGCAAGAATGGCAGCGGCAGATGTAGAGCAAATTAAAGAAGATCTGCGCACGGCCCAGGTCAGAATTATGCGCGCCCTCTGGACAAACCTGGAACGAAAAGAGGAGCGTCTGGAGTATCTAACGCAAAATGTATCCGCCAAAAGGATGTACTCTCTGGCACGCGACTCTCGCCAGAGACTGGATATTCTTTGCCAAAACCTGGACGCTGCCCAGGCTGAAAAGATGCAAAGACTAAAAAGCCGTCTGGAACTTGCCAAAGGACGACTGCTGGCGGTCGGGCCGCGAGCCACTCTGCAGCGGGGCTATGCCATCGCCCGCAGCGATAAGGGCCTGATACTAAAAACCCAGGACGTCCAACCGGGCGAGGAGATAGAGCTGATTCTAGGGAAGGGAAGGCTGCGCTGCCGGGTGCTGGAATGCCGGGATGATGAAGAGGAAGCAACATGAAGAAGGAACAGATAGGCCTGGAAGAGGCTCTGGACAGTCTGGAGCAGATTGTAGAGGTGCTGGAAGAAGGAAAGATGACATTAGAGGAGAGCCTGGACCTGTATGAGAAGGGCATGACGCTGGTCAAATTGTGCAACGGCAGACTGGAGAGCGCACAGAAGAGGATAGAGTGCCTGACCGGCGAGCTGCCGCCGGATCTTAGCTGATGCGGCAGGCTTTGCACTTAGACTGGTTCAAAAGACAAGCGACAAAATGTATATGGGCCACATAGCAATCGCTATTCTCATCAGAATACCAAAAGTTATTTCAATTAAGAAGCATCCTAAAAAAGGATGTCATGTATGAGAACCGCAAAGATCTATATCGTAAAATCGAAGACGACAGAAAATCGAAGCTATTAGTCTACATTACCGGTGATAGACAGAACCTCGAAACCATGATCGCCTCAGATGTATTGAATTTTTTCCTTGAGCATCTGGATATCATAGGATCGGTTCCAAAGATATCACTGTATCTTTACACGAGAGGTGGAGATACCCTCGCTTCATGGAGCATAGCTAATCTTATTCGGCAGTTCTGCTCTGATTTTGAAGTAATAATATCCTCCAAAGCACATAGTGGAGGTACACTGATTTGTCTTGGTGCCAATAGCATTATTATGACGAAACAAGCGACTCTTGGACCCATAGATCCTTCGGTGAATACACCTTTAAATCCAGCTATCCCCGGCGCCCCCCCAACAGCCCGCGTTCCTGTAAGTGTTGAGGCGATAAATGGCTATATCGAACTTGCGAATTCGATAGGTATTAATTCAGCCACAGATTTGACAACCATCATGTCTATCTTGTCCACCCATGTTCATCCACTTGTTCTGGGACAAGTCTATAGAACAAGAAGCCAGATACGAATGCTTGGCAAAAGACTGTTATCTAAACATATGAATGATGACGGGAAAATGGAAAAGATTCTGGCATTCCTATGTAGTGAATCCGGCAGTCATGATTACACAATTTTCCGCCAAGAAGCACGTGATGATTTGGGATTGAAGGTGGAGCACCCAAGTGTAGAATTATATGATGTAATCAAGAAAATTCAAGATGACATCTCGAAGGAACTTGAACTAACCCAAACCTATTACCCAGCCATCAAATTGGCAGGTCAAAAGACAATCGACTATGAATTCCGGCGAGCCCTTATCGAAAGCACGAATGGTGGAAGTCATAAGTTCGTAAGCAAAGGCAAGCTGACCAAATTCCAGCAACCAGGAGTCATTGCAGAAGAAATTCGCGACGATCGCACATTTGAGGGATGGACATATGAGCATAACTGAAACAAGTGCTGGGCAGAAGATTTTTCAAACTTGTAATTCCACTTCCGCAGTTGGGGGAGCTTTTTATGAATCTACGGCAGATCCCACAAACCTTGCATATATTATGGCCAATAGAAGAATTGTAACCTATGGAATGAACCAAAATCGAGGAAATAGGTTATCAACTCCCAATAAAGCCTCTGAAACTGAGCAGATTCTAGAAGATACAATTATAATGGATGCGCTTAGACGATCGGACTCGCAGTTTGTGGAAGGCAAAGCAAAACCATTGCGCAAACTTATTGCGGATCTAGGGTTTGAAGAGGATGAGTTACTCTATTGAGTATTCCGATGATGTGGAAGAATATATAAAATCCCAAAATCGTGATCGCCAAAGAGTAATTCTGAGTCACATCCTCCGAATGGAGAACGCTCCTTTTAGAAATACAAGAAAGTTGGAACCTCCATTAGATCGACTTTATAGAGCACGGATCGGAAATGATAGATTACTGTTTAGCATCAGGGATAATGGGTTAATTTATCTTGAATATATGGATGATAGGCGAGATATATATAAAAAAGCAACGCGAATCGAGGCTGCAAGAAATTCAGTATAATTCATCGTAAATCAGCAATTCTGCTGCCACCCGGAGATCCAGATCGGCAGTCAATGCCGCTGACGGGCAGTAACCGACGATCCTGCACAACAACTTTGCATCATAGTCCATTCTGCACTTAGAGTTGGAAACTTACATCCAAAAGTCGGGCAGAAGGAGCCCCTTAAGTGCAAAGCGGATGCATTGGCAAGATTTAAATACAACCATAGATGTATCTTTTCATACATCATAGTATTAATTAGTACATTTAAAATACATACAAGCCGGTGATCCTTTGCACAGTCAAATATCCAATATATCCGCAGTCAAGTTCGGCAGATACGGAGGCCTCTTTGTCCCCGAGACGCTGGTGACGCCCCTGGCTGAGCTGGCGCAGGCTTACCAGCGCCTCATGAAGAGCAATGATTTCCAGGAGGAGCTGAGAGAGGCTCTCCGAAATTTTGCCGGTAGGCCGACATCTCTCTACCATGCGAAAAACCTCAGCAAAAAGCTGGGTCGCAAGGTCTACCTGAAGAGAGAGGATCTTGTCCATGGCGGGGCGCATAAGCTCAACAATACCCTAGGCCAGGCGCTGGTGGCCAAGAAGATGGGCAAGACCCGCCTCATCGCCGAAACGGGCGCCGGCCAGCACGGCGTGGCCACGGCCATCGTGGGAGCCAATCTGGGATTTGAGACCCAGATATACATGGGCGAGGTGGG
>JAQTXY010000131.1 GCA_028688535.1 Methanothrix sp.
TCAATCTGCTCCACTTGGATTTAGATCCATCTGGTGGCCAGAGGCGAATCCGCGCCGCCTATCCGCTCCCTAAAATCTCCCTGATCGCCCTCTGGCTCTCCTCCGGCGTACCTCTGGTGTTGACCTCGTGTACTTTTACCCGGGCGAAGAGCGCCTGGAAAAAGCGGCTTCGCAGTTTCCTCTTGAAATCACTCTTCACCAACAGATGGGGATTGTAGTAGCCGTTGGCCTCCAGTATGGCCAGCGCCTCTTTTCCGTCCAGCTGCCGCACGCTCTCCTTCTGATCTGGATCTCGCTTGAGCAGGATCACATTCTCCATAGTCGTGAGCGGCAGGATGCGCCCTTTGCCAATCACCCAGCGCAGGTCCACCACCGCCCGGCCTTTTTCGTCGAAGACGGCTTTATCGACCAGCCCGGAAAACTCCTTCCAGATATCAGCCAGATCGGCACGAATATAGAAGTTCTTCTCAGATCCGTAGGCCAGGATCTCCTCGCCAAAGATGCGGGCAAAAAACCAGTCATCGGAGACAACGCGCGCTTTAGGCTGGCGCAAAAGGCCATAGGTGTGAGTAGTTTTGCCGGCCCCAGAACCACCTAAAATGCAAAGCCCCTGTCCCCTTATGTCCAGACAGGCACCATGCACCGAATAGATGCCGTGATTGTCCTCCAGGATATCTCCCGCCAGGGAGAGCGCCAGGGACTTTATCCATCCGTAATAGTCCATGTTGAATAAAAAGCAGCTCTTGGAATGAGGATCGTAGCGAACAAGGTTCTCTCCAATCGTCTTGTCCTCCAGAACATAAAGCCGCCCGTGGGAGCGAATATTCTGGGAGGCGAAATAGAAGCTCTCTTCCCAGGCATTCTTGACAAAAGAGCTGCCCGTGAGAAGCTTGATGCAACATCCGTAAATATCAGACTTGATCTCGTAGAGCACCTGGCTGGCATATTTCTCAACCAGCCCTTCCTTCTGCTCCATGGATATGATCTCTACCGCATAAGCCATTTTCCAACACCCTCTTATTATCCTCTCTTCCCGCCCACCTGTGCACTTCCTAAATAGCTTCGACCCGCGATATGCATCTGGTCATCCAGCTCGTAGACTAAGGGCACTGCCGTGCCGATCTCCACCTTTTCGATCTCCTGATCGGAGATATTCTCCAGATGCTTGACCAGGGCGCGAATGGTATTGCCATGCGAGACAACCAGGACGTTCTTGCCCTTTTCTAGCTCCGGTCCGATCAGAGCCTGCCAGAAGGGCAGCACCCGCTCCTGTGTGTCCTGCAATGACTCTGTTTTAGGCAGCAAGCTCTCCGGCACATCCCTGTATCGACCATCCAGACCAGGATAGCGATCATCATCCGCAGCCACAGCCGGCGGCCTCTCGCAAAAGCCTCTTCTCCAGCGCTGCACCTGCGCGCTCCCGTATCGCCTCTCGGTCTCCTGCTTGCTCTTGCCCTCCAGCGCTCCATAAAAACGCTCATTGAGCCGCCAGCAGGGCAGAGCCGGAATCCACATAAGATCCATCTCATCGAGCACAATCCAGAGAGTCCTGATGGCCCGCTTCAAGACAGATGTAAAGGCGATGTCGAAGGTAAGGCCATGGCTCTTCATGAGCCAGCCCGCTTCCCCAGCTTCAGCTTTGCCTCTCTCGGACAGATCGATATCCAACCAGCCGGTGAACCTGCCTTCCAGGTTAAAGATGCTCTGACCATGCCGCAGCAATACCAGCTTTGCCATTTTCTTCGTCAATTTCCCAGGTAGATCTTGTAAGCCTCATCCACGCTGGCATTCTCTACAGTGATGGCGTAAATGGCATTGCAGAGACGTACTGCTTCTGCCAGGGGCCTCTGGTGGATATTTCGGCCGGTAGCATTTCCCGACGCTCCACTGATATGGATCTGGTCGTGAAGCCTCTGCAAAAATACCTGAGCATCGGTGCTCTCCCCGCCGGCGCAGACTACCTTTGTGCGACCTGCTGCCTGCACAGCCTCCCGGAAGATCTGGGCAGAATCCTGGCCGGCTTTTTGGGGATAATTGACCTTGACAAAGTCAGAGCCAAGCGCGGCAGCCACCCCCGCCGCTCCGGCGATGAGATGGGGATCTTTCTCTTCCTTGACCGCCTTACCGCGAGGATAGATCCAGAGCACTGTCACCAGCCCCGTCTGATGGGCCTGGAATACCATCTGCGCCGCCTCGGTTAGCATCTCTCCCTCGCGTTCGCTTCCCAGATAGATGGTATAGCCTACACCCAGGATGGACAGGCCGCTTTGCTCCTTGAATTTGGCTACCTGGGCGATATCTATCCATTGTGGACTGACGGGCTCTGCCTGGGACGTCTTCACCAGATTGGTCTTGGAGTTCAGCTTCACCAGGTAAGGTACATTGGAGTAGTCTATGCCATAGCGAGCGATAAGTCCGAGCTGAGTAGCAAAAACGCCGACGTTGGCTTTGGCCGCGATGCGGAAAAGATGCTCGGGATCATTATCCTGCGCATCGATACCCTGCCCGAAAAAATCGTCATTAAGATGCTCTACTTTCTGATCTCCGGCAAAGAGCATCAACCGTCCGCTGCCTTTGCTGATCTTGAGAAAGTTCTCCTTGTACTTGGAACGGCTTTCCTCCGGCACATCCAGAGGAATTACGATATCATCTGCCATATTCAAACTCCCACTTATCGTCATTTCGCCTTCTGCTCGCGTCTAAATACTTATGTTCTCTCGGATAGTACTGTAAGCTTCACCTGCGGCACTAGTCTCTCGAAATCCTCCTTCTGGGCCAGCGCAGTTCCCTGATACAGAGTGGTAGCCGTCCCGGCAGCTGCGGCATAGACCAGGCACTCCTTCAGGCTCTTACCCTGCACCATGCCGCTAACAAAGCCTGCCACCGAGGAGTCTCCCGCTCCAATGGTGCTCTGCACATCCACATTGGGCGGCACGGCCAGATACTCATGACCTTCCGAGACAAGCAGGATGCCTCTCCCGCCCATAGATACGAGAACGATTCTCACACCTTGCCGGTTGATCTCTCTAGCAGCGGTGCAAATCTCATCCAGCCCTTTCAGCTCCCGGCCAACCAACTCGGACAGCTCATGAATGTTGGGTTTGATCACATCGGGTTTGGCTAAAATTCCCGCGCGCAGGGCAGCACCATCAACATCCAGCACCACGGTGGACTGACACCTCTTGACCAGCGTTATGATCTTTCGGTAGATCTCGGGAGTGACGCCCTGGGGAAGGCTGCCTCCGATGGCAACCAGATCGCTGCAAGGCAGCCTCTCCAGTAGCTCCACGAACTCCATGAGCTCGGACGGACTGATCTGCGGGCCGCGAGCATTAAAGGCCAATTGCTTTCCCGTATCCGTCTCATGAATGATGATATTAGTGCGCGTCTCACCTGAGACATGAACAAAATCCGTCTGAATGCCCTCGTTTAGCAGCCTGCCTTCCAGCTCCCGGCCGGCAAATCCTCCCACGAATCCTAAAGCGATGTTGTCAATTCCCAGGTTCTTGAGGACTTTAGAGACATCAACACTCTTGCCTCCTGCAAAACTCCTCTCTTCTACGATTCGATTGGATACATCATCGCGTACCTTCTGGATCCAGATGGTACGGTCAAGGGCCGGATTGAGAGTAATGGTGTAGATCATGGTTCACAACTATTTGCGGCAAATGTATTGACTCTTTTGCCTGGGGCAAAGGAACCGCAGATAATAAAGCCCTGCTTTTTCGGACCGATAATCTTATATTCGTCTAATGTCGTAAGCAGTTCAAGCAAAGGTCGAAAGAATCCAATCCCTCCCAAGGAATCGACTTTTGCCCCTCCCATTATTTTAAATATCGCCGGCACGGTAGCCTTCTTTTTATGCCAGATCCCCGTAAAAAGATACAGCACCTTATATCATCCCTGGAGGAACTCCGGCTGCATATAGGCAGAAAGGATCTTGCCGTTGGCAAGCAAAAGGTCAATGCTATGCTCTTTTTCTCCCTGGCCAATGCCTGCTTGCGAGGCCGCTGCGTACTCCTCTATGGTGGCATAGGCGCTAACAAGACAACTCTGGTAAATCTGCTGGGCTCTTCCTTTCTTTCCAGAACCCTGGATGAAGTAGAAGATATGATGGTGACCGGTCATCCGGAGCAGACGGAAGAGAAAATCGTGGGCTTTCTCGATCCCAGGCAGTGGACGGCCGCCGCTGCTACGGCTGGATCTACCCAGGTGCTCTGGACCAATTGGGCAAAGTCCAATTGGAAGCTCATCAATGAGATCAATCGCTTTCCCAGCGGCAAGCAGAACCTATTCCTGGAGATACTTCAAAAGAGAAAGATCAGCTACGCTGGACAGGTCTGCAAGCTGGGAGACACCTGCTATTTTGCCACCATGAATCCGGAACTTTCCGCTACCTACCCTTTAGATGAAGCCCTGCTGGATAGAATATCCGCCTGCGTGCCTGCCACCCAGCCTGATTTCCTGGCCGGCCTTCTCCTCTCCGAACGCGAGCGAGAGGTTAGGGATCTGGCTGGCATGCTGCCCCGTCTGACACCCCAGGAGTTCGCTTGCCTGCCTGAGAAAGTAGCTGAAAGGTCGCTTGCCGGTCAGGTGGAGCTGGCCATCCTCAGTCTGATCAGAGACTTTACCCTCTGCGAGAGAGCACCTGCCTATGACAAGACCCAGCTTTCCGGCAGCAAACCCTCTTTGGGCCTGTGTTCCGGTTGTCACTACCACAACAATCCCGAGGCTATCTGCTGGCAGATAGATGAAGGCTTGTCCGACCGGGTGCGACAGGACTTGAGGGCATTTTGCCGGGCTTTTGCTTATCTTCTGGACAGGGATGCCGACCTGCCCGTTCTTAAGGCCATAGCCCCTTACGTAATCTGGCACCGCGTGACATCCCTGCGATCGGTCCTGGAGAGGCCGCCCTATTATGGAGTGGGAAAGCTGGCTCATGTGGCAATGCTGGTGGAAAAGAGCATAAATCGCACCATGAATGAGAGGGCAGAGATGAACCTGATATTTTCCCGAGCGGTGGATGGCGAGCTGGCTGCCGATCAGGCCATCGAGAGCCTTTCCACTTTTGACGATCCCATTGCCAGGCTGGACTATATTCCCACTTTGGAGCAGATACGATGAAGCTTGTGCGCTTCATGGATGCTGCTTACCAGGGAAAGGCATCTGGCCGCAGACTGAAGACGCACCAGGGGGATATGATCTTCAGCCTGGAGGACCTGGCCGATCAGGTGGGTGAGAAGCCCACTCGCGCCGAGGTAGAGCAATTTGTGCCACAAGTCAAGAACCAGCTGGAGCTGCTAGTCTCCACTCATCCGGGAAAAAAGTATGCTCTGCTCTGGGGTTATCTCACCAGCCTTGCCGCTGAGTGTTGCACTGCTCCATTGCTATTGCCTTGCCGGGATTATGCAGGCCTCGAGCTTGCCAGAGGAACCATAATCCTGCAAGAGGCCGGAGACCACGTCGGCGAGAGGATGAAAGGAGGCAAGATCCTGGTGCAAGGAAAAGCGGGCGATTATCTGGGCCAGAAGATGGAAGGTGGCGGGATAATCGCGGCAGGCTGCCGGGATTATGCCTTTCGAAACATGCACGGTGGATATGGAGTGGTGCGGGGCGATGCCGGCAAGTTTGCGGGCCTGGGCAACTCGGGAGGCAGGATAGCAGTTCTCGGAAGCTGCTCTGAGAGAGCGGGATGGCTCATGCGCGCCGGCAGCCTCTATGTGCGCGGGGACGTCGGCGACTATCTGGGGCTTCTTATGAGCGGCGGCAAAATCCTTGTCAAGGGAAAGGCAGCTAAGAGAGCTGGATGGCGCAAAAAAGGTGGAAGCATTAGAGCGGCAAGCTATGGTCCAGAGGCGGCGGATGATCTCCCGGGACTGGGCTGACGTCTGGCAGCGATCTTGCGAGGGCTGGCACTGGCCCCTTCTCCCCAGGCCGCGCCCTGGGCCGTCGGGAAGTGCGAGCGAGTTTCCTTTCGGCAACTACTGCATAACCATAGATCAGAAGACTCTGGACCAGGGACCGGTTTATTTGGAGAACCTTTTTGACCATCTAATCGTCCACTATA
>JAQTXY010000132.1 GCA_028688535.1 Methanothrix sp.
CGTGAACAAGGAGCTGGATCTTACCATAATCATAGTATCACATCTGCCTGAGATTCATGAGTATCTGGCACACAGGCTGATTTGGCTGGAGAAAGGAAAGATCGTTGCCGATGGGAAGCCGGGAGAGATCCTTGACCGGTTTATGTCCGGGATTGGAAAGATGGTGCCTCTGGCATCCTGGCCGAATGCAAAGCCGCTCATTAAAGTTAGAGGTTTATCTAAGAGAGGCTGCCAGATTTGCACAGGAGAGGTCCTGAATGTTCTTAAGATGGAGGATCTGAACTTCGATATAAACGAGTGCGAGATCACATCCATCATAGGCAATAGCGGCGGAGGGAAGACCACACTTCTTAAGATCATGCAGGGTGTGAGGCTGCCAGATGAGGGCAGTGTGTGCTATCGTTATGGTGATAAGTGGGTGGACATGGTCACCTACTCGCCAGATAGAATGAATGTGCGCCGCTCTCTAGGTATCATGTATCAGGAGTTTGCTCTTTATGCCGGAGAGACCATTCTTGATCAGATTGCTTACAAAATGGGCATCAAGGGCAATGATGTGATCGACCATGCCCGGGCAGTGGCTGAGGAGCTGGGCATAAGCGACAAGGTGCTTGATGTCATTTATGCCATGACGGATATGTCGGAAGAGGATGCCAAAGCTGCCCTTGAGTCACTGGGACTTACCAGAGATATCTTCAAAGATCTGTTCCCCCGTTTTCCGACAACCGAGGCCCGCAAGTATGCTGAGCCGATCTTTGATCTTATTTCCCTTGATAGAGAAGCCATGTGGAAGCTGCCCGAGCAACTGAGCGGCGGAGAGCTGGTAAGAGCATCTTTGGCCATTATCCTGGCAGCCAGGCCTAAAATTCTGATTCTGGATGAGCCATTTGGTGATATTGACCCCATTACCATGCGTGAGGTCTCCAATGCCATTAAGAAGATCAATGCAGAGCTAGGCACCACCATAATACTGGTCAGCCATCATGTGGAATTCGTCAAGGAGATCTCCCACCGGGCCATGCTCATCGAGGATGGAGCTATTGCGGCGGACGGAAATCCGGCAGAGGTCTGTAACGCCTTCCTGGCCTCTTGTAATGCTCCCTATCTGAAGTACCTGGAAGAGCGCTATAAAGTTCATGGATGATCAAAGATGGACGAGCAAGTAGAGGAGATTTACCGGCAGGTAGCAGATCAGATAACGCCGGAGGATTTCCAGGCAAGAGTAGATGAGAAGGTAGCCCTCATGGCCGGCCTATGCGACGGCAGGACGGCGGCAATGCTCGTAGCCCGGGACCTGGGTGCGTCCGAGGTGCTGACCAAGATTGGCAGCATCCGGCCTGAGACGGGAAATGTTATTTTTACGGGCCGGGTGCTTGCCGTCTCTGAGATACGCGAGTTTCCTCGCTCCGACGGATCCATGGGACGGGTTGCCAATCTAACACTGGCCGATGAGACGGGATCTGTGCGTGTGGCTCTCTGGGATGAGACGGTAGAGCTAGTTCGCTCCGGAGATTTAAAGGAGGGACAGTGCCTCAAGGTCAGAGGTCTGGCCAAAGAGGGCTATACCGGGACTGAGGTTACCCTAGGCAGAAGCGGGGGCATCGAAGAGGTGGAACTGGACATATCTCCCAGGACTGCGCTCTACAAGATTGCCGAGATCAAGAGCGACATGAGCGATGTCAGCTTTCTGGGCGCTGTTGTTGACCCTGGCGAGATCAGGCAGTTCCTTCGTAAAGATGGAGGCCAGGGCCAGGTGCGCTCCGTGCTTTTAGGAGATGAGACCGGCAAGATCAGGCTTACCCTCTGGGATTCGCAGGCTGCCATGCCGCTCGAGAAAGGTGAGACGATCGAGGTCATGAACGGCTCATCTCGGGAGAGGTACGGGTCGCTGGAGATTCAGACGGGAAGCTATAGCACAATTAAGAAAAGCAGCAAAAAGGTTTCGTTCTCCGAGAAGATGACCAGGGTCGCCGATCTCAAACCGGGCATGCTCTGCAGCATCTGTGGCTTTGTGACGGGTCTCGGAGAGGTGCGAGAGTTTCAAAGGGACGACGGAAAAACAGGAAGAGTGGCCAATATCTACATCTCTGATGAGACGGGTCGCATTAAAGTGGCTCTTTGGGCTGAACATGTCGATCTATTGAGTACTCTGGATCTGGGATACAAAGCGGAGATCATAGATGCCCTGGCCAAGAGTGGCTGGAACGAGGAACTAGAGCTGTCTTGCGGATGGCGCACCAGGATTACTTTCGCTCCGCCTGGATAACGTTGTTAAAGAAGATCTGCGAATTCTCTTTGAGGAAGATTCTAAGGAACTGGGAAGATGCCGACAAAATTACTGGAAGATCTGCCGGGTGTGGGTCCGGCAACTGCGGAAAAGCTGCGCGAGGCCGGCTTTGGTTCCGTGGAAGCTATAGCTGTTGCCTCTCCTGGCGAGCTGGTGACCGCGGCAGAAGTGGGAGAAGCCACGGCGGCCAAGATCATTGCCGGGGCCAGGGAAGCAGCGGATGTGGGCGGCTTTGAGACGGGAGATCGAATCTTAGAGCGCAGGCGTCTGGTGGGCAAGATCACCACCGGCAGCAAGAACTTTAATGAGCTTTTGGGCGGGGGCATGGAGACTCAGTCCATTGTGGAGCTGTACGGCGAATTCGGTTCCGGCAAGACTCAGGTGGCCCATCAGATGGCCATAAACGTGCAACTGCCTACCGAAATGGGCGGGCTGCACGGTTCGGTTATTATTATCGATACAGAGAACACCTTCCGGCCGGAGCGCATAGATCAGATGGTAAAAGGTCTGCCGCCTGCGCCTGACGGCCAGGAGCGCGATACGGCTGATTTCCTAAAGAACATCAGTGTAGCCAGAGCTTTCAACTCCAATCACCAGATCCTTCTGGCGGAAAAAGCCATGGAGATGGCGGAGAAGGCAAAGGACTCGGAATATCCTGTGCGCCTGATCATCGTGGACTCGGTGACGGCTCACTTCCGGGCAGAGTACGTGGGGCGCGGCACACTCGCCAACCGGCAGCAAAAGCTGAACAAGCACCTGCACGATCTGATGCGCTTTGGCGATCTGAACAATGCCCTGATTATAGTGACCAACCAGGTCATGAGCAAGCCTGATACCTTCTTTGGCGATCCTACCAAGCCGGTGGGTGGGCATGTGTTGGGACATACCTCCACTTTCAGGATATACCTGCGCAAGTCCAAGGGCGAAAAACGCATTGCCAGACTGGTGGACTCGCCCAATCTGCCGGACGGTGAGGCGGTCTTCTCCGTGACTATGGAAGGGCTGAAGGATTAGAGGTGAATAGGGTGATAAGGCATCTTAGAAGGGACACTAGTCTTGATCGGTACAGAGGCCCCATCACCTAATACTACCCATGTACATCTGATATATATTTCTTTTGTTATGAGTAGAGGGAGATCCGGGTAAAGGAGGGAGAACGTGTTTAGTATTTTGCCACGGATCGCCATTCATCCCATTCTATTCGCAATAGATATAGACAATTGCGATAATCTATTGCGGATAATTCTACGAACAGAATGCTAATGTAATCTCATTTCGTCCCTGCGAATCGTTTGATCGTCTCTCTTTTGCGCTGCCACCGGCGAGCCTCTCTTGCTTTGTCCTCTTCCAATATGGCCATGCGACCCGATTTATTTGCCAATTCACTCTTTTTCTTTTTCGCCTGATCTATGATTGGCTGATCCGTGCTCTTCTGATCCATACTCTTTTCACCTTAATTGATAATGGATAAATTTCTGTAGACGAGATGCGCGAACAGAAAATACTCAATTATTAAATGGTGATGATTCTATATAAAGGCGATTGTTGGATTGCACATATCTGCCCGACAGTGATATGATTCTGAAGATCCATGCGGTAGAGCGAGGAGAGATACAAGTGAGATTTAAGAGCAGCACAATTCTGGCATGGCTCTGCGCCATAATTGTCATCTGGCTGGGAGCGGCACAATGCACGGTGGTCATCAATGAGGTGGAAGCAAATCCGACGGGAGATGAAAGCCTCCACAAGACTGCAGTAACAGCCTGGTTTGAGCTTTATAATAATGATGATAAAGATGTTGACATCAGCGGATGGATTATAAAGAACTCAGAGGGCAGATCGATTACCCTTCCCCAGGGCGCAGTCATCAAAGGATTGGATTATTATGTGGTGGATGTCAAGCCCTGGTGGTTGGCTCAAACGGGCGAGATTCTGTTTCTGACCGATGCCGGCGGAGCAGAGGTTGACCGGACCGCCGTCCTCAGCGACGAAGAGAATAATGAGATGGCCTGGACCCGAGACCCAGACGGAAGGGACACCAACAGCACGGAAGACTGGAAGTTCCTGGCCAACAGCCGTGGATTTTAATGGGATACGAGTCGTCGCTGGAGCTGGCCTGGGATGAGCTGGAGAAGCTCGCTTTGCAGGACTGCAGCATCTCTCTCCTGGGAGAAGACTACCAGGTGAGGGCATTTGAGAGAGCGGTGCTGCTGGCCGGCTGCAGGCCCGCAGGCCAGATGCAGGCCGTGCTCATCCTGCACTACCTGATAGGCCTTTTGAGGCATGGCTACCATCCCAGAGGCGAATGGATCTCCTTTAAAGAGACCAGAGACGGCAAGCTCTTCTGGCCGGCTTTTCAGGAGAGCGCCATAAAACCGCTGGTGCAGAGCTTCCAGACCGACCCGGTGGGCCTGGTGCGCAGGCTGTCGTCCTGCCTGGGCGGTAGGAAGTTGGAGGGCGGAGATGTGGCGGTCGAGGTGGCCACATTTCCCGGAGTGTTGGTGAGGCTGGTCTTCTGGCAGGGAGACGAGGAGCTGCCGCCCGAGGCGAGTCTGCTCTTTGACAGAGGGCTGAATGAGATCTACAGCACTGAGGATGTGGCAGTGCTACTGCTGGCGGTGGTGCAGAAGGTCATAAGATGAAAGCGATTTTAGCAGGCGTAGATATTTATCCGGGTCTATATTTCAGCTTTGCAGGATGATAACATTTCTATTCAGGAAGAGCACTTTCACGTCCTTGTGCCTGTGGTATGAGCAGGCTTCCAGTGATATCCGGCCTTGAATGAATTGCTTCATTGCCTAAAGCACTAGTTTTGATACGTATAGCGATTAATATTACTATTCTACATATTCATAATGCCGGTATCCCTGATGATCAATCCCCACCAGGGCAAACTCACCCTTTGGCGGCAGCACGCTCTCTCTCTTCTTTCCTTCGTGAAGCTGCTCATAATCCTGCAAAGAAATCTGCTTTCTCTCCGCCAGCTTCTGCACGAACCCTCTCAAAGGCACAGAGTCGGCCTGCGGCTGGGCAATGGCTGAGAAGAATAGGGCCGAGCAGCCGCTGCCGTAGGCTCCGAAGCACACTCTCTCTCCGGCATGAATCTTCTGCATTTCCAGCAGGCTTGCCAGGCCCAGGTAGATCGATCCGGTGTAGATGTTTCCGATCTGGCGAGAGAGCGTGGCCGTGTCCCCTACTTTAGCCTGGAATGCCTGCAGGAATTGCTGCGATTTAGCAAAGCGCCGGGCGTAGTCCGCCTCTGCCGCCTGATATTTTTCGATATCATCATAATCCTGGGCGGCTGGCTCTCGCCCCAGCTCCCGCTCAATCTCGCCAGATCTGCGGCTCTCTCTCCAATCGTGCCTGAAGATGGCAGCAGATGCGTACTCAACCATTCTGGGATAGGGAATATGAAAGAGAAGATGATCCACGAAATCAGTAACGCACTCGCCCGCGCCGGGAGCTATCACCCCACGCCGCAGCGCTCTGGCGGCAAATGAATCGAAGGCTCCTTGCATGGCATCCAGATAGCACTGATTGCTGTGCTTTCCGTTTACAACCGCAGTAGTGCAGCCCATGGGCCGGAAGAAGTCGTTCTCGTCCCTGGTGAAGGAGCCGTAGATCTGCTCCAGGGCCAGCAGACGGGGATTCTTTTTTACCAGCAGGGCAATGCTTCCCGCTCCCTGGGTGTACTCGCCGGCAGAGGCAAGCGGGTACTTGGCCACATCCGAGGCGATGACGATGCCCACCTTGCCTTCCTC
>JAQTXY010000133.1 GCA_028688535.1 Methanothrix sp.
GCTTGAGCTTGGCCCTCTCCTCAGCATCTTTTTTGCACCATTCAAGAGCCTGCTTCCGCCATTCTCCCCAGCATGCTTCTTCGAACTCCTCCCGTATCCTGCGCTCTTCTCTTTCTGCAATCTCCGCTATTTTGATGGCCTCTTTGATGTTGACCTCTTCCAGGTCGTAGCCACAGTGGGGGCATTTGGTGCGCCGGAAGAGAGGAGGGTCATAGGTCCTATCGGCCAGGGCTCTGCATTGCGGGCATGTAACTTGCATTTTCGGCCTCTTTAGACTCCTACGCCCTTATTCTCCAAGGATATGCTCTTAAAGAATAGGTCGAAGTCAGTGCTCTTGCTCGCCTGAGATTTTCGGGGATAGAATTTTAAGATACCATTGACTATAATTCTGTCACCAGGAGAGGCCCTTCCCACCAGATCGTCCTCCAGCTCAACATCCAGCTCCCGAGGCGGCACTCCTTCTTTGATATCCTCCAGTGATTCCTGCATTCTGATCTTCTGGGCGGTAACATACCCGCTACTGTTGATGAGAGGCCTGAACGGCCCCCTTCGACCGCATTCATGGTTCGAACACTTGATATCTGGATCCGCTCGATCAACTCTTGTGAGATCCTGAAGGAAAACGTTTCCGCATCGCAGGCACAGGAAAACTGCTGACGAGACTCTCTTGGACCGTGCCTTATCCGCCTTCACAACCCTGCCTTCTATGGCAATCAGCCTGTCAATATAGGCGCTATTTAGCTGTCCGATCCTGAAACGGCCTGGCAGCTCTGTGATCCTCACCTGAACCCGGTCCAGATGGGCATCTTTGGGCAGATCTATCTGGTGGAGGGCCGCCCCGGCAGAGCCCAGCGTTTTCTCAGGCCTCTCAAGTAGTTCACTGGCAAATTCTGGATCGCATCTCTCCAGGTCGGAGAACTTGACATAGAGGCTGCTCATATCAGAACCTGCGAGCGCCAACATCTCGTCCCAGTACCGGGATCTCAGGATCTCCTCCCACCTGGCCGCAGGATCTGAATTCATTATCCTCTCCAAGAATGCGGATGATATCTAAAACTTGGCTCAGAGCGAGCCGCAGGGCTCAATCCCGATTAGGAGCCCTGTATCCCCAGCGCCTCCGCCTTCATCTCCCTGGCCTTCTGGCGGGCTTGCGCGGCATCCATCTTCCTGGCGCTCCCCAGATGGACATTGCGCGTATTGCCGCCCTCACGCCAAGATGTCATCCAGTAGGTGTAGGTTTTGCAACCCTTGCGGCTCTGCTTGACCTTTTCCATCTCCCACACAGTCAGATCCTCCAGCCTAGCCTGGAGCTTAAGGGCCCCGGCCTCTGCCAGGGCCTTCTCCGCCTCTCCTTGCAGCCTCTTTGCCTCCCGACGGGCCGCGGGTGCACGGGAGGCCTTCTGCAGGGCTCGGGCATCGCGGGCAAACTCCCGGGCGGACCTCTTCAGGGCCTTCCGGCGCTCGCCGGCGGCGGTACGGTGCATGGGAGAATGGTTCTATGGCATTTTACTTAAATATTGGGATAATGTCATAGAACTTATTGGAGCGTTCAGTATCTGGTTTCCACTGGAACTAGAATATTAAAAAGGTAGATAAAAAGAGCATCCGGATTGAAGCGAATAAGCGGCGTCTATGCGCATGCCTCACCCCTCGAAATGATTGTAGTGCTTGTGTGCTTTGTCGATAGTCACGATCTCCGGGAAGAAGGGCTTTGGCAGGAGAGATTTCTGCCTCTGAGAGTGATATTTAAACCATCGAGGCAGAGATCCTTATGAATGATTTTTGAAGATATCAAAAACATCGATGTATCCGCCAATTCGAATTTGACCCCTCACGCCAATCCGATTTTGGTCCACTCTTAAGCGGCTAATCATTCTCATCATGTATAAAGTTCACGTCTCGCTACCTTCTTCTGAAGCTCTTTCCGTTCATGTTCAATATCAATGCGTGATGGGTAATCCTATCGAGAATTGCTGCTGTTAGAGTCCGATCATGAAATGCAAAGAGGTTCGGTGGAGACATATTCTACGTCTTGGAAAGCGAGGTCCAGATTGGTGTGGTATGCAGGGGGCAGGTCAAGTGCGACGGAATTAGTTCTAAACGCCGTCCCTAAAGGATAGGAATATATCCATATTGGTCGCACCGAGTTCACGTTGGCAGGTCTTCATGACACACCTACAAATATTGGGTAGGGGAGTTTGTTATACAGGAGTAGAGGCTTTGAAAAAAGATAAAGGAGAATGTTGCGTAACACTCGAGGTTGCAGGAAAGGGGGACCTGTTGGGCTTCAAGAGAGACCTGCAGGAAGCATTTGCTAAAGCTGTGACTGAAGCATTTGGCTCTATCCCAGATGAAATGATTCCTTCTGATGAAGATATCGAGGAATCCTTCAGTGCTCCGGGCGCCGTAACCTATCATATCCTCTCAGATGGGAATAAGGTCGGCGGCGCTGTACTGGCTATTGATGAAGCAACACATCACAACTCGCTTGATCTCTTCTATATATCTACAAAGGAACATGGTCGTGGCATTGGATACAAGGCATGGAGAGCAATTGAGGAAAGGTATCCCGAGACAAGGGTTTGGGAAACTCACACGCCGTATTTTGAAAAACGCAACATTCACTTCTATGTTAATAAATGTGGATTCAAGATTGTCGAATATTACAATATGTATAACCCAGACCCCCATAGAGCTGATAAAGAAGGCCTGCCTGGAGATGGGGAGCTATTTAGATTTGAAAAGATCATGAGGTAATCGCTGTGAACCCTTCTAAGAAGGGCGATGCGGAGACACAAAAAATGCTTAAGCTTTGCAGATGGCTCTATAATTGCGACTATTCAGCCATGCCGTCTAAATCATTATAAATTCAGACGGCAATCCAAGAAACGGCTTTCCTTCGAAAGCTCCTTGAATTGCATCGATAACGGATAATGCGGCAAAATATTTTCGCGCCCTCCCAGCTTCTAAAAGTACCTGAAATCTTCTGCTAAACTTTCACCATTCGTATGTCCCTTTCAGCCAGATTATTATCAAATGGAACCTCAAAGTCATACATGAAGGCAAGAACTTCTCTCCGATACTTCTGCAATCTTTCTAACAGATTTTGCGCCTTCGTTTTCTTCTTTTTTCCGCGTTTTTTAATCTGGCTTTGTGAATCTGAGACAATTGGCGGAGGATTTTCGAGTTTAGCCATTTCATACTACCACCTCTTTTATCTGCCTCGATCGCTGCCGCAGTCATGAAATTCCGCATAAATTGATTGAGTTAGCCCAGATACCCCTCAAGCTACCTCTCCGGCGCAATCTCGGTCCTGGTAGTGACGAAAGGGCCGCTTCCAGCCTCTTTTGCCACGGGTAGCTTTACCTCGTACCCCATCTTTGTAGCTCTGGCAAAGGCCTCCTCAGCCTCTGAATTTCTATCCAGAGCCCACAGGGCCAGCCCCTTGTAATACCAGAGCCGTGGGAAGGTCGTGTCCATCTCGAGGGCCTTTTCGTAGGTTGTGAGGGCCTCATCGTACCGGTCCATCTCCATCAGGAGGTCCCCTTTCTTCTGCCAGACAGGGAAGTACACTGGAGGCAGCTCGATGGCCTTCTCGTAAGCTAAAAGCGCCTCATCAAAGCGTCCGAGGCCTCGAAGGGCCTCGCCCTTTTCGATCCATGGATCGCTGCTGTTTGCATCGATCCTGATGGTGGTCTCGCTCAGGTTTAGAGCCATCTCGTAAGCTGACTCAGCCTCGTCGGTCCTGTTAAGGGCTTTGAGCGCATCTCCCTTGCCCTTCCAGCTCGAACTTCTCTCGGGATTGGCCTTTAGTGCCGCATCAAAAGCCTGCAGCGACTCGTTGAATCTGCGCAGTCTATAAAGTGCATCTGCCTTTCCATACATAGCTGAGGAACTGTCGGCATCCAGGGCGAGGACTGCATCATAAGCCTCCAGGGACCTGTTGTACCAGCCGATCTGATCTGTGGCAAAGGCCATCATCATCCAGGTCCAGCGGTCTTTGGGATCGATCTCCGCTGCACTATTATATGCATCGACTGCCTCTCTGTACTCTCCCTGACTCGTGAGGGCGTCGCCCTTGGAGTGCCAGGCGCTGGCCTGCTCTGCGGAGGTGTTGGCCGCCTCGATCACTTGAGCGTAAGCCTCAGCAGATTCGTTCTGCCTTCCCAGCTCGGCGAGTAAGCCTGCCCTGTTCTGAAGTGCACCTTCTGTATGGGGATCTAACTCCAGGGCCCTGTCATAGTACCGAAGAGCCTCTTCGTACCTGCCTGTATTCCCCAGATACTGGCTGAGGTGAACCAGGGCGACGCCCTTGCCATGCCAGGCGTCGGCATTGTTAGGGTCAAGCTCCAAAGCACGGTCGAAAGCCTTCAGGGACTCGTTCAAAAGGCTCAAGTTAATGGTGAAAGAGCCTATCTGGTCCAGGTTGCCAGCTTTGTAAATCCAGACTGTGGCATTCTCAGGAGCGATCTCCACGGCCCTGTCGTTCGCTGCCATAGCTGCGCCGAAGGCGGACATGCGGGATGCCTCTCGATCTTCAGCGCCAAGGTTCATGCCGCCCCCGCTGATCTTCATGCCCAGCGTCGTCATGGCCACGCTTTTGTGGAGCCAGGTATCGAGGTTCTGGGGTTCAAGTTCTATGGCTTTATCAAAAGCCGAGGCTGCTTCCTGATAGGATTCATTCTTGTAGAGCCGCAGGCCCTTTTCGATCCAGGAGGTGAGCGTGTTCTCCGGCAGCAGCTCTCTATTCCCTGCATCAAGCCCAGGATACTCGAAATCTCCTTGGGCCATGATTGAGTAGCCAATTGAGCCGTCCAGCTTAGTCCAGTAATTCAGTAAGGCTACGTCCTCTCCCGAGCCATCTCTCAGGGAGACATTTCCTACCGTGTCATTCAGCTCCAGGTTGCTGTTCAGGAATAGGTCAGTCTCATTCTTCTGGCCGCTTCCTAGGTGAATTCTGACCGCTTTTCCTGGCAAAAGGGAATGCTCAGGCAACGTTATATTTGAGCTTTCGACCTTCAGGCTCCAGTTCTGAAGGTTTGTGGTCTCTTTCAGGTCATTGGTGATCTCGATGAACTCGTCTCTCGTGGGATTGATTCTGGTTATGGCCAGGAAGGGAGGCCAGGCCAACGCCAGCGTCTTGGGTATGTTGAAGTCGTAGATATCCCAGTTGAGGCTCGACGCCGTGAGGGAGCCGCCATGCCTGTTAGCATCGATTGCTTTGCCTTTGAGCTGCAAGGCTGCCACAAAGTCGGAGTTGATCTGCTCGATCTCGTCGAAAGACTTTGAAGAGAGGTTATACAATCCGTTAGAGACCCTGTGGATCTGGCCGTTGATGAGCCAGGCTTTTGTGAATAGGAAGGTGTTCTCCCTCTGCCGCTGGAATCCTAGCTGCGATTGGGATCGGTTTGCAGGGACAAGGGCCATGGCTCTGCCAAAGGCCTGCGCAGATTGGTTGTACCTACCAAGAGCCGCCAGGATGTCAGACTCCCTTATCATGGCTCCCAGAGCATGCGATGAGTTCAGATCAGCTACTATGCCGTAGGCCTCAAGAGCCTCCTCACTCCTCCCCAGGAGATCAATGCCCTCTGCCTTCAGCCATAAGGCTTCAATGTCTTTCGGATCCTCCTGGATCCTCTGGTCGAGGAGCTCCATGGCCTTTTGAAGTGACTGGTTGGCCTCTGCTCCATGGCCCATGCCTGCAAGAGCCAATCCCCGATAGTGCCAGGCAGTGGCATTCTGCGGGTCCGTCTTCAGGACCTCGTCGTAGGCGCTTAGTGATTCCTGGTAGGACCCGTTTTTATATAGCATCTGGCCCTGACTGTACCAATCTCCAGCGCACTCCAGTGAAAGTGCACAAGTGCACAGCATGAGCAGCGCAATGAGAGCGAAAGCAAGCTTGGGCACTGCTACTAATTTGGATTGATCCTTCTCCATAAATGGTTTTCTTCGTTTCATCTCACCCACTCTCCATCAACCATCTAGCCTTCATCGCTTTTGCAGCAAGAAATTTTAAAAATCAGTTGGG
>JAQTXY010000134.1 GCA_028688535.1 Methanothrix sp.
GCAGCCGTTAGCGGATTCGTCTCCAGAGGAGGATCAAGTGATCGCCCTCAAGAATTGGGCTGTAGAGTATGCCATAGGGCAACAAAGAGAATCAAATTTTCAACTTGATCCATACGAAGAGATGAAATCCGCTGATCTTCGCAAGTTAATAAGAGATCCTTGGTATGAAAAGCGGGAAGCTCTTGGAAACCAAATAAGTGGAATGCCCGATTATGATCAGATCTGGAATAAAACTATGGCAGAGGATGATCAGGTCCTCATGCAGCTCTTTCGCGAGAACCTGGAAAGTGGCCGTCATTGCGAAGCCTGGATCTATCTTTCTCTTCTCTGGTTTGAGGCAAACCAAATGACTGCATCAAATGAGGCATATCAGATTTATATCGAAGGCTATGAGGACCTAAAGTATGGATTAGAGGATGAAGTTAAAAAAGCAGTAACGGTCTTCTATGATTGCTTGCCATGTAATGGATTGTTGAAATCCTCCCGCATTAATCGAACTAGCGCTGGGGTAGAGTCTGATCCCGAAGATATTGCCCAGATGTATGCTGGTCCGACCGGCCCGGGGGATTGGCCTGACTTTCCTGAGCTTTGGACAAACTTTGAATTGAGTGATGGTAGTGAGCCTCCAGGGGATAACTTCGTCAAGATTAGCATCCGTAACTGGGACCGCACAAATGGGGAGATATTGAGAAATCAGCTGGAATGGATGGTAAGTGGCTGGGATGTTACTTGGTCAATCTACCATCAAATTCTGGATAGAGAAGGCCTAGAAGCTGCTAAAGAAGCATTCCGGAACAATTTATCGATAGATAGCGATACATCATATATTTATTTCAGTGACAATGGAACTAAATCTGATATGGGCATATTTCGGACTTCTTTCGGCACGATAGATATGATCAAGCGCAAGAATTTATTAAGGAGGTGCATTCCAGCATTGGATGCGGAGTAAACCGCCCCTGAGCATTAGCATTGCAATACCTTTGACGCTCCCGTTCATATTCAGCTCTATGGATCGCCAAGCCGCTCTTTTTTATACTCTGCCGTACATATATCCAGCAGGAGAGAATTACTATGGCTATTACTACCAGGCTCTTTGGAAGGTCGGGCCCGCCCGTCACTCAGGTGGGCCTGGGCGGGGAGGGCGTGCTGCGCACCTACGGGCGCGAGTCGGAGGCAAAGGCCGTGATCGAGCAGGCTGCCGCCCAGGGCATAACCTACTTCGACTCTGCCCAGGCCTACGCAGGAAGCCAGGGCTACTATGGCAATTTTTGGCGTGCCCACCAGGAGGAGCGCTCCGGCATATTTCAGACCAGCAAGTCCGCCGCCCGCAACTATCAGGGCGCCAGGGCCGATCTGGCAGAGTCCCTTAAGATCATGGGCCTGGATCACCTGGACCTTTGGCAGATTCATGACCTCCGAACCCGCCAGGATATCGAGGAGATCGAAGGGCCAGACGGAGCCCTTCAGGCGTTCATCGAAGCTAGAGACGCTGGAATGGTGCGCTTTATAGGCGTTACCGGACACCATGCCCCCAAGATCCTGGAGCACGCCGTGAAGAACTGGCCGGTGGACAGCGTTCTAATGCCGGTCAACCCAGCCGAAGCTGTTCTGGGCGGATTTCTGGATCATGTCATGGCTGCTGCCCAGGATAGCGGCCTGGCTGTCATCGCCATGAAGGTGCTGGGCGGCTCGCACTACATCTCCCCGCAAGATGGTGTGACAGCGGATCTGCTCCTGCGTTTTGCCCTTTCCCGAGAGGTTAGCACCGCAATTGTGGGCTGCAAAAGTGTCAGGGAGGTAGAGGCAATGGCTAGGGTGGGCAGGCAGTTTCAGCCCCTGGCTGTGGAAGAAGAGAAAAAGGTGCTGGATCTGTTTCGGCCCCATGCCCGCAGGTTGGCGTACTACCGTGGAGCGATTTAGTATATTCCGGCCCGCAAATTACATTCTTTTTCAATCATTTAATTCAATCTCTAATTCGATTCAGAAATGTTCCCAACTTTATTATTATCTAATCTAATACTTATTAGCAGTATTTTCTTAAAAAGTAATACCAAAATGCTTTAATAGGTATAATACATCGTATGGATTAAATTTTGAATAACACCAATGGATAGGAGGAACTCTATGAACAGTCATGGGAAAATCGCGCTAGCTCTGATAGTAGTGTTAGCAACATTCATGATCTCACTTAGTTCTGGGTCTGATTTTACGCTTAGAATCTTTGGCAACGCTAATATGGATGACAAGATTGATGAAAATGACATTGCATATGTCGAAGGGGTGATTAAGGGAACCAATGCCGCTACCAATCTAAGCGATGCCGATTATAATGGTAAAGTCGATGAGAATGACACTGCTCAGATAAAGTTGATCTTAGCAGGAGACGAGAAGAAGCTCACGATAATTGATAACGCTAATCGAATAGTTACAATAAATATGCCTGTGGAACGATTTATCCCGCTAAATCATCGCAGTCCGCAAGTCATGCTGGCACTGGGGGCAAGAGATAAGATTGTAGGTGTTGACACATTGGTAACCACAGCCATGCCTGAATTCGGTCTGAAAGGACTGCCGGAGGTCTCCAGACATGGCAAAGAACTTGACTATGAGAATATACTCAAACTAAAGACCGACTTAATAGTAATGACCACAAGTGATCAAATTAGCGAGAATGCAGACAAACTTCCAAATGTTGCAGTAATAGACTTAAGTTGCATGGATCGAGCAACATTGACATCCGACTTAAAAACAATAGGCTATGTATTGGGAAAGCAAAAAGAGGCAGATGAGATTATCGAATGGGTGCAAAAATATGAGAATATAGTCGAAGAACGCACCGAGAACTTGACTTTGGAAGAGATGCCCAGGTTCCTTCTTCTGTCCTTCATGACCAAGGGACAGTACGGGATTAGAGCTACTACTCCTAGTAGCAGTAGGGGATTAGTGGCAGAAAACTGTGGGGGGCGCAATATTGCGACGGAACTCATTGGCTCAGAAGTTGAAATAGATCCTGAATGGGTAATAAGAGAGAACCCAGATGTAATATTCATAACGCCAATGGAAAATAACATAACAGGCGTAGGTAAAACAGAGGAGGATCTGAAGGGATTTTTAACACAAACCATTGATAACTTTCCTGAGTTCAAGAATGTCAACGCTGTGAAAAATAACCGGGTGTATCTTCTGGACTTTAATCTATTCGGGCCAAGATGGATAATTGGAAACTGCTACTATGCTAAATGGTTGAATCCAGATCGTTTCAAGGACATCCATCCAGATGAATTACATAAGGAATATTTCCTCAAATTTCACAATATGGAAGTAGAGGGGACATGGGCATATCCACCGCCTGAGTAATGATAGCTATATGAATGATGGAGGAAGACCTTTCTTCTCCCACATTCATTCTTAGTTGAATCTCACGCGAAGCCACGAAGAGCGCGAAGCCTAATAATCATGTTTTCCATATTAGTATTCAAATAATAGTAATAGATAGAACTATAATCCTCGCCAAAGATATTATGGATTGATATAAATGAACGGAAAATATACAATTATCGGAGCACTGCTTTGCCTGACGGCTTTGGTTCTGCTCCCTGGCGCAGTGTGTGCAGATGATGACATCCTCTTCCAGGTATCAACTATTGATGCTCTGTTGCAGGGCGTCTTTGATGGCTTTTACAGCTTCGATGATCTCAAGACCCACGGCGATTTCGGCATAGGCACATTCGATTCGCTGGATGGCGAGATGATTGCCCTGGATGGAAATTACTATCAGGTCAAGGCAGACGGCGTGGCCTATCCGGTGCAGGGTAATGCAACAACGCCCTTTTCCACAGTGACTTACTTCCAGGCTGACCAGACCATTGCCATAGAAAATGCCGGCAACTTCTCTCAGCTATCCAGCCAGATAAATGAGAAGCTCCCTTCCATAAATATGATCTATGCCATAAGGATTGACGGCACCTTCCCCTACGTCAAGACGAGAAGCGTTCCCCGGCAGGTGAAGCCCTATCCGCGCCTGGCGGATGCTACCAAGAATCAGTCGGTCTTCGAGTTTTATAATGTCACAGGAACGGTAGTCGGCCTCTGGGCACCTGAATTCACCGAAGGCTTAAACGTCCCCGGATACCACCTTCACTTCATAACCGAAGACAGAAAGGCAGGCGGCCATATCCTCGATCTTCAGGTTGATAAGGCCAAGGCCCTGGTGGACATCACAGATGGATTTGCTATGCAGCTTCCCACAACCGGTGACTTCTATAACGTCGATCTGACCCAGGATCTGCAATCAGAACTTGAGAAGATTGAGAAGTAAAGGGAAATGATAAATATTTTCTCTAATTTTTTATAATATTATTTTAATTTATAACTCTGATTTCTAAGAAACCAATGAATCCCTGAAAAGGATTAAGTCCCCCTCCGCCTAATTAGCGCATCATTCGATAAAAAAGACCCGTGAGATCTGCGAAATGAAATCGATCATAATAAAAGGTGCCCGCGAGCACAACCTCAAAGACATAAATGTAACGCTTCCCCGTGACAAGTTCATCGTCATCACCGGCGTATCCGGTTCAGGCAAATCCACCCTGGCCTTCGACACCATCTACGCCGAGGGCCAGCGCCGCTACGTAGAATCGCTATCAGCTTACGCCCGCCAGTTCCTGGGTCAGATGGACAAGCCGGATGTGGACAGCATCGAGGGCCTCTCCCCAGCAATCTCCATCGAGCAGAAGACCACCTCCAAGAATCCTCGCAGCACAGTGGGAACGGTAACCGAGATCTACGACTACCTGCGCCTCCTCTTCGCCAGAATTGGCGTGCCCCACTGCCCGGTACACGGCATAATGATCGAGTCTCAGTCTCCGGAAAGGATAGCCGAGAGCATTCTGGGAGAGACGAGAGAGCAAGCCGCAAAGCAGGTGACGATTCTCGCTCCCGTCATCCGCCAGAAGAAGGGAACCTACGGACAGCTCTTCTCCGACCTGAATAGAGAAGGCTATGCAAGGGTGCGGGTGAACGGAGAGATACGCAGAACTGATGAGACAATCGAGCTGGACCGCTACAAGATGCATGACATCGATGTGGTCATGGACCGGCTGGACCCCGCCCAGGACCGGTCACGGCTGGTGGAGGCCATAGAGAATGCTCTTAAGAAAGCTGAAGGTTTGGTCGTCGTCCTTTTCGGCGAGGGACGGGAGCGGCTCTACTCAGCTACCATGGCCTGTCCGGTCTGCGGCATGGCCTTTGAGGAGCTGCAGCCGCGCATGTTCTCTTTCAACAGCCCCTTTGGAGCCTGCGAATCTTGCAATGGTCTGGGCATTCGCATGGAGTTCGATCCTGATCTGATCATACCGGACAGAGATCTATGCATCGCCGACGGGGCAGTGGTGCTCTATCGAAATGCCATCGACGGATGGCGGGGCCAGCATCTTGCGGCAGTGGCTAAGCACTTTTGCTTTGACGTTTTCACACCCATCAAAGACCTCTCCGTTGAGCAGTACAATGCCCTGATGTACGGCTCGGATGAAAGCATCCAATTCAGCATGAGCATGAAAAACGGTGATGCCTACTGGATGCATAACGGCCAATGGGAAGGCCTAATTCCACAGAGCATCCGCCTCTACGGCCAGACAGCATCCGATTATCGGCGCGAGGAGCTGGAGAAGTTCATGCGCGTCCTCCCCTGCCCATCCTGTGGCGGCCGTAGGTTGAAGGAGAAGGTGCTGGCCGTAACGGTAGGTGAAAAATCTATTGTAGACGTAACCGATCTATCCGTCGGCGATGGCCTTGAATTTTTCGCAAATCTCGAGCTCAGGCTCTCGGAAAAAGAGCAGGAAATCGCCCGCCAGATCCTAAAAGAGATCTCCTCTCGCCTGGGCTTTCTGGAGCACGTCGGCCTCGGATACCTTACCCTATCCCGCAACGCCGGCACACTCTCAGGTGGTGAAGCACAGCGCATCCGCCTGGCCACCCAGATAGGC
>JAQTXY010000135.1 GCA_028688535.1 Methanothrix sp.
GTATCTTACGGGACCTTAGTGCATAGATACGTGGCATACATGCCGAGCATATAGTCATATTTCTCTATTCTAAATCCCGCTCTCTTTATCATGCCCTCCATGATCCAATTCAGGGTAGAGTGCTCCTCCTTAATGTGAGATGCGGCCCAGTCAGCACTATCAGTTCCTACACTGCTGGCCATACGGGATAAGCCGCAATTAAAGAATTCCACGTAGTTTGCGATATCGAAAGAGTATACCGAATCTTTTATCAAAAGCGTTGCCCCTTTCTTTGTCATCTTCGAGAACCTAAAGAGGGCGATCTGCTTCCAGAAATCAGGCAGGTAATGCAACGACATCAATGATACAGCTACATCCACCGGTTCTTTGCAATCATAAGTCAGGAATCCACTCTGAATAAATTCGATGTTTTCTATGTTCATTGACCTGGCCTTGTTCTCGGCCAGTTTCAACATACCAAATGAAGTATCGACAGCAATTGCTTTTAAGCATTGCTTCGCCGCTGCCAATGCAAATTCGCCGGTTCCAGCGCCGATCTCCAGCACAATTTGGTCCGGTTGAAGGTTCAAAATTGACAATAATTCTTCGTTCTCCTTCCGAATGTCTCGAAACTTTCTCACCTTATCATCGTAGATCTCAGCCTCAATGTCGAAATCCTCTCCAGGGTGTTTCGACTCATCATACTGCCATATTGGAATATTTTTCATGGTAATCCTCCGATCTTAGCGGTCACATCGCTCTGTCATTTGCTTTCTCCGGAAAACCAAGATATTCGAGCGCCCGGTTTCGGACACGGATCATATCCCGATCTAGCGGTGAATCCTCATTTCCCAATTCTACTACATAGTTTAAGGATAAAGCCGGCTTGTAAGCGCTTATTTTTGTCGATCGATAATCATCGACAATCAATATATATATGCCGTATTGAAGTTGCATTGCCAGTTCCAGACAGGCAGCTTGCATCGATCTGAATTAAAATGTGGGGCTGGATCTGATGCCCCACATAATTGTGGCTGGCGAAGATCCTATGCTCAATATGCACTGTAGATGATCTCGCAGATGCGCTCCAGATCCGTATGGGTCGTCCCATAGATGCCTTCACCAGGTGCACCATTTACATACAGAGCCAAGGCCACATTTCTGCCACGGGCAGTCTTCATGTAGCCTCCCAGGCCTATGGAAGTCAATAGAGTTCTGTGATTTAACGTATCATAGAATTGCATATCTCCTCCCTTGAATATCAACTGACCCCGGACCAAGCCCACTTGCTCCTTGGTGGAGTTGTTTGTGGTATTCATCACGCGCATGGCATTGAGATAGGCGTTGAAGTCCTCTTGCTTGAACATGTAGCTTAGGAGCTGTACCACTGCAGCGGGAGTGACTCTATCTGCCTGAGCCCCACCGCTTCCGTCTGAGAGGGATACAGAGTTTAAATCTACACCTGCTCGGACCAAGAAGTCCTTTTCTACAGTTAGGCCATCTTCGAATGTATTCTTGCCCTCTTTGACCGCCATGAGGGACAGAAGGGTATCGGCATGCATGTTGTGGCTGACCTTCAGGATGAGGTTGGCGTTCTCCGAGAAGGAAGGTGATTTCAAGAGGGCCACACGATTGATCTTTGAATACTCTCCATCGGGAGGCAATTTCTCAGACGGATTCAGGGAGGCAGCTGAAAAGTTCACTTTTACGCCTTCAGCCTTCAGGGCCTCAATGAAAAGGCTTCGAGCAAAGGACGCTGGATCTGGAACATGAATAACTCGTACCGCAGATCCTCCCACTGCAGGCACTTCTCCCCAAATGGTTATGTTCGCACTGCCATCGTCCGAAAAGTAGGCGGTTTGCCAGAGTTTTTGGCTCTCGTTGGCGGCAGCCGTATTGACCAGTGAGGTAACTTTATAGTCCTCGATCTTGGGCCGCCAGTTTAAGGTAGCGTTCTCCCCCGGCTCTCCCGGGAGGACCTCAATGTCGATGAGGTTATCGTTTATTATGATTGGGGTAACCAGGAATTGATCCAATGGTGACTGCATCGGAGGCTGGTAGGCTGTAAAGAGACGATCATCGATTATCACATCTCCATCTATTTCCTTTATACCTGCCGCAGAAACCTGCCTAGCCAGCTCCTCCAGGCCCGCCAATGGATCGGTGGGGGTGAGATTTGTTAGTCTTCCAAAGTTTGCGTAGGTGTGATCACCGTTTGTGTAGGCGATTTTTCCATCCTTCGTAGTCCTGCCGCCCATGGTCAGGTCGCCGCTCGCCACAAGAATCAGGTCGCCCCCCAGGCGGCCGCTGGGATCGATGTCACCTCGGGCGTAGACTGGAGTCTCGAAACGATAATCTGCTCCCAAAGTATCAAGAGCTGCGGCCACGGTGAAGAGTTTTGTGGTCGAGGCAGGCACGAACATTTTATCGGGGTTGATCGCCAGCAGGGTCTTGTTTGAATCCAAATCCTTGACCAAAAGTCCCCAGAAGGAATGGTCGTAGGCAGGTGAGCCCATTATTTCGTCTAGCTCTGCAGACAATGACTTATTCGCTGGTAAGTCAGCAGTGGCCATTGCTGGAAAGCCAGATATGACCAACAGCGTTGTTACCAGGAAAACAATGGATAAAAATCTCCCGGAATGCCATAAGATTAAAGTTTTGCTAAACCAGATGTTCTCGTTTTCGGAATCTACAAGTCCTGATTTCATTTACAAACCACCTTTTTGCCTTGAAAAATATAAAGGTCCAGCCATTGTACCTAGCTCCTAGACTCTGCAAAAGCAACAAAAGCTAGACAATATGGCTCAAAGTCATGTTACCCTTTGCGATTTCAGATAGAGCTGCCTCCAGTCCAGGTATCTCCCTGGCACCAACAGGAATGGTAATGCTGGATCCCAGAAGGTCCGAAGCGCTAATGGTCTCGAATCGTCCTCCCAAATGCTGCGCCAGAAAGGCTTCTGCCACTGCATCGAAGGCTATTCTATTCTGCGGCCTTGTGAATGCATGTCCTTCATCTGGGAAGAGAGCATAGATCACAGAGAGGTTCTTCTTCTGCATAGCCTGGACAATCTGATCCGATTCGTTCTTCTTGACTCTGACATCGTTGGCACCCTGAGCTACCAATAATGGCCGCTTTATTCTATCCACGTAGTTGATAGGTGATCTCTCAGTCAAGAGTTTCTTGCCATCTCTTGTTTGAGAATCTCCAATTCTTGTAGTGTATGAGGCTATATCTGGCATCACATACGCTGCCATAGAGCTCAGCATCGTGGTCAAATTGGAGGGACCGTAGAGATCTACCCCACAAGCGAAGACATCCGGCGTGAAGGTCAGGCCAGCCAGCGCAGCATATCCTCCATAGCTTTCGCCCATGATGGCAATATGCCCCGGATCAGCTATGCCCTGTTGAATCGACCAGTTAACGACATCTAGGAGATCGTTTTGCATCTTTCGTCCCCATTCCAGGTTTCCGGCATTGGTGAAGCTCTTGCCAAAACCCGTCGAACCCCGGAAGTTAACGCTCAAGACTGCATAGCCCCTGTTGGCAAGCCACTGATGATTGGAACTGTAGCCCCATACATCTCGTCCCGCAGGACCACCATGGACCAAGAGAACCATCGGCAAGGGCTTATCAGGAATACCATCCCCATCGGTATCGCTCTTAGGTGGCAGAGTGCAATAGCTTACAAGGTCGAGGCCGTCACGCGAGTTTATGACTACAGGAACCATTTTGGCGAGAGTCAGGTTCTGTAGCTCATCTCTATCTGTAAAGAGGAATCTGGCCTTCTTTGCAGTTCGGTCGTAGTAGTAACATTGTATAGGTCCATTATCCATTATGTAGGCAACTATCCAGGCCTTGTCATCCAGGCTGCGGCTAGCCACCCACATATCACCATCTGTTAAATTGAAGAGATAATCCATATCGTTGGTGATTGTTGGATCTAGGATCTTCCAGTGAACCCTCTCGTAATTGAATGCCACTGCCTGAACATTTTTCTCTGTAGGATGAATCATGCAACTGTATAAGTCCGATTTGGGATCTTCGGCAATGAGTGTCTCATTATTCGTGCTGAGGTTTAATGCATAGAGGGCGGACGTGTCTCTTCCGCGGCTGTCCACCAGGTAGACTGCATCATCATTCTTGTCAAATCCCCGAGTGAGTGTCGGCTGGTTGTCCTCCATGCTAATATTGAGGAATTTCTCCCAGCCATGATCCGTGAGCTTGAAGATCTCCACATCTCCATTTGAGGCCGTCTTGTAACCGAGGCGGACTTTGAAGCTGCTGTCAACATCGAATCCTACGAAATCCTTGTTCTCCATGATTAGTGTAAGGTTTCCGGTCTCGATGTTAACTCTATAGAGGTCAAAGTATCGAGGATCATGCTTGTTAAGCATAATAGCGATCTCATCTGGGATCTTGTAGCTCCTCTCCACAATTTCAGATCTCATTCCATTGAAGGGTGTCAGATCCTTTGTCAATTTGTTGCTCAGGTTGACGCTGTATATATGGTAGTTCTCGTCTCCGTTTTTATCCTGCACATAGAGAATATGATTGTTGGTATAAGCCCAATAGTAATTGCGTATTCCGCGGTAGGTATCGTTTGTCACAGGCCTGGCCTTTTGCGGCTCTTCAACGGGTCCCACCCAGACATTGAGCACGTCGTTCACAGGGGCCAGGTAACTGATCTTGGACCCATCGGGGCTGAGCATGATTGAAGTCCTATCCGGGTTGCCGAAAAAGACCTCTCGCGGAATGAGCGAGACGTTCCCTTTTAAACTATCTGTCTTTATCTCTGTTTTGTTCTCCTGTGCCAACACAGAGGCGCAAAGAGCTGCTAGGATTATTAAAACGAGGGCAGCTTTTCTATTCCAAAATTTATCATTGATCTGCATAGCTATCGCTCCTATTTCTTTTGTCCACAACCCACACAACCGTCTCGGGACGCATGCTGGAGTGCCCGACGACAACAGCTTTACGACCGTTATCGTCTATCTGACATGCCACAACTAAATGCGCTCAAGGTAATTGGCATTGAATCGACAATAAACGAATATATAGCTTGTGGTTCATTCACAAATATCGACTTCTCACGATAAGAAAAGGCCATTATTTCCACAACTGTTTCATCATCCCCCTCGCATGGCTATTGCGATGAAGCCACTGCTCCTAAGTCGTTGTACCCAAATTTAGGCTGGTCATAGCAAGAGATTATTATCATAAGGCATCCCCAGATCCAGGTCCGCATTTGGAAATAAGTAAATCCTTCCCGACAGCCCCAGTCCGCTGCTGGCACCGGTGATAAATGCAGTTGGCTTTTTCATGGTTCTCTCTTTTTATCGACCACCGCATAGGCAAGCGAATGCAGGCTGCATACCGCCCTTCCGGCATTCGTTCCGCAGAAATAGTCTCGTTTAAGGTCCTCGCTGGTCACGTTATGAACCCGAGAAAAACCGCACGACTCCAGGAACGTCTCGACTGCACCCTCATTGATTCCAAACTCTAACGGTTCACCCAATTGCACTAGCTGGTTGTGGATATTCTTTCCAGCTAGAAGCTCGCAGCTTCCATCAACTACGGATTGAATGTAATAATCGAAGAGTATGGCGCTCCCTTTTCCAGAATTTTTTGCGATGAAAGAAAAGATATCATCCACTGTTTCAGGTGAAAGGTACATGAGGAGTCCTTCCATGATAAAAAGGGTCTTTAGAGATCGATCGTATCCCTTTTCGAGCAGCTTTAGGCCAAGGTTATCTTTGGCCAAATCAACAGGAACATACACAATATGATCGGGCAGCAGGCCAAAGATCTTTCGTATTTTCTCGATTTTTGAGGCTTGAGTAGCTGGATGGTCCACCTCAAAAGATCTTATCTTCTTCAGGCCATCGATTCTATATGGACGAGAGTCGTACCCTGCGCCCAGAATTACAAGCTGCACGACCCCTTCATCAATCGACCTGCTTATAAAATCATCAAAA
>JAQTXY010000136.1 GCA_028688535.1 Methanothrix sp.
GAGATCCACGCCGCAGTAGATTGCGCCCACTGCAATGGCAGCATTTGATGCCAATTTTGCCAGCTCCTTGCTAGGAGGGCAGAAGGCTGCCCGGCCGCCCCGGGCCAGGTTGCTGATCCATTGGCCAGGAGGAGCTACACGATAGATGGCTCCCAGAACTCTTCCGTCCACCACGAAGGCGCGAATGTCGCGGGGAGTCTCGAGAGCTATGAACTCCTGCAGGTAGACCAGCCCCTGGCCTTCCACGATGCTCTTCAGCCGGGCTAGGTCTGCCTCCACTCCATCCTCCAGAAGAATGATATCTTTGCCCTTGTAGCCGAAGAGAGGCTTAGAGACTGCTTTTTTAAAATCCTGCAGGGCTTTTTCTGCCTCATCTAGGTTAGTAGTAACCACAGTCCTGGGTGTGGCAACTCCCGCATCCTGCAAAGCCCGTGATGTAGCGAATTTATTGGCCGCTCTGGCGATGGCCTGAGGGGGATTGAGGATAGCGATTCCTCTCTCTTGCAGGGCCTGCAAGACTTCAAAGCGGAAGGCGACATCGCTCGGCCCCCTCCGGCCCAGGTCCCGCACTACAATGGCATCCAGATCCAGGAGATCGACTCCGGCGCAGCGAAAGGATTGGCCGCCTGAGATGCTGGCCAAGAGGTCAGAGAAATTCAGGAAGAATGCATCTATCCCTTTTGCCGAGAATGAGGCGAGTAGAGCCTGGGCCGTCCAGTCCTGTGGGTCTGAGACAACGATTGCAGCGCGCATGAGCAAAAAGATTGACGAGAAAGTATATCACGATTGCCTTAAGCAGATCCAGTCTTCTTGCGTTTGCGCCTGCTTTTTACCGGCATTGAGGCTATGTAGGCAACCATCTCTCCTAAGGTGACATCGCAACTTCGCACCAGTGAGGAGATGTAGTATTCCAGCCAGGAAGTGAGATCAGCGTCGGCTCGACCCTCGTAGTAATCGATATTTTCATTCACTTTAAGAGCCTGGTAGTAGCTGTCAAGATCCTCTGCATACTGCTCTTCCGGTGCGAGGAGGCCAGCCAGACCGTAGCCATCTCTTTGCAGGATGAAGTCGGCACACAGGCAGGCAGTTCTGCTGTTGCCGTCGTTGAAAGGTTGAAGGGCGGAAATCTGATAATGAACAAGTCCGGCAATAGCAGGAACTGCCAGTTCGCTGCTTCTGGCCTCTTCCGTCCAGATCTCCAGAGCCGCGATCAGCTCAGGCAGGTCCTCAGGCCGAGGAGGAAGATAAACAGCATCCCCGGTAAGCGAGCTTTTCAGGACACTCTTCCTTTTGCGCAGAGGTGTTGGGCGGGAGGACTTGCCGGTCATGGCCAATCTGTGAAAACGACGGATAAGTGTCTCAGTTAGAGGCAGGCTCATCTTGGCCCACTCCTCAGCCTTCTGGAGAGCTTTCCTGTAATTATGCACCACTGAGGCATCATTTTCCAGACCTTTGATCTCGATAGTCTCATCGGCAATCAATGAAGCCGCCTGTTCAAGAGTAAGATGGCCTCCTCCAATCAAAGAGGAAGCATAAGAAGCCCGCACATGAGCGCGATCACGCAGCACCGCATCTCCTTCGAGCGGCAGGATAACGGTTTCCAGCAAGATGCATGCCATCTCTATTCGCTTCTGGTTATCGGAGAATGAAGGAGTGATGGTGAAACGGGGTGACCAGATTGAGGTTGTCATTTCGAATGCATCCATAGATCTTGATTTCTGAAAAGACAATTGATTTTAAAATAGATAAGGATATCTTTTGATTGATTTGGGAGCAATATTTAAAGCATTTGGCGATACATATTCTTAGGAATGAATTTTGAAGATATCAAAAGCCATGATGATTTGCAAAAAGTATCAACAGAAGTTGTCTGGCAAAATTTTGAAAGACTGACCGCATTTATCTTCGAAAAGAACAATTTTCAGGTTGAAACCGGCAGGGTAAAAACATTAAACAAGATGAAAAGACAGTATGATGTTATTGCCAAGATAAAGGGCAAGACTTTCTTAGTGGAATGTAAGAAGTGGTCGAGCAATCATTACCGATTATCGGCTTTAAGATCCGCAGTCAAAAAGCATAAAGAGAGATCAGAATTTTATAAGAAGGTGACAAATGAAAATGCGATTCCAATTATTGTGACTCTAATCGAGGAAGAGATATTGTTATGCGAAGATATTCCAATAATTCCCATATTTAGGTTAAATTCATTCATAAATGAGGAAGATAGTGGCCTAAGTTCGCCTCAAGTAGCAGATGACGATGCCATTTCAGCGATGCAAGTGAACCCAGGTGCATCCGCAAAACAAGATTGCAGTGCTCGTCCCCACGACGAGAACCTTCTTGCCGGAACTAAATGATTTTGTAGGAGATGTAACCGACATTCGGACCACGAAGAATAATGCAACTCAAGGAAGAGAAAACCCGCCGCCCTCTTTCCTTGAGATGTCATGAGACTACTGCTCATTTAGAGAATTGTTTGAACCAAATAGATGCGAGACTCAGGGAGCCAAAGAGAATAATTGCATTTGCCACGGCCACAATCAAGACAATAATTATCGGCAAAGGGTAGAGTGGATTAGTAAAAATAATTAATCCAGTGATTCCCGAAAACAGAAATGACCGGCTTATCCATTTAGAAAGCTTGTCTTCGGAAAAGAGCCTTGATGCAGAGATAAGAGACAGACACATAAATAAATAGCCGATACCTTCCAATGCGCCCGGAAAGGAATGGGGATAAGGTGAAGCAAAAATCCATAGTGCAAGTCCGTCAGTGGAGTGACGAACGAGATTGGGCACCACAACAACTGCCTGAATGTAATAAAGGGTACTGATAATAATCGCGTATGCAATGGCAAATACTACCGCAAGCAAGCTCCATATTTTTTTCTCCTCTGAGGTGGATGCATGAAGACATACCATCATTATCAAAAAGAAAATAGTCAGCAAAAAACAAGGAATTATCCAGGCAATGAATGGCTCAACTTCAAAATTATCCGCATATGCTTGTATACCATGCCAGGGTGCATATAGTATCGGCTGATATAATCCAAAGGAAATGGAAAACCATAATTCGGCAATGGCAGCTAAAATGGCTGACCAGAACCCAATTTGTTGCACCTTGTTATTCTTTATTATCATGGCACGACTTCTCTGTATACTCTTTAATAGAGTTGACGCTAACTGCTCACTATTAGAACAAAAAGGTTTGCGAAGGTTTCTTGCTGGATCTGGCTGCACGCTATCTGACCCATAAATTTAAGCTTAGAAATGAATATCTCAATATGTGACGCAATTGGAATTTAGGAAAGCTGTCAAAGAAGATGTTCCCAAACTGATAGCATTTCTCAAGGAGACAATTGTGGAGGTCTATGGTCAGATCTTGTCCTGGGAGGTTTTGCAGCCCTGGGTGGAAGGTGACAGGCTTAATAGCGATGTCAACCAGCTATTGCCAAACATGATCCTTGCAGAAGAGGCTGGCGAGATTTTGGCAGTTGCCGCCAACCTTGACGACATGGTAGCTTTTCTTTGGGTTCATCCTGCCCATCATCGAAAAGGTATAGGAAGCGTTCTGCTGGATATTGTTGAGATGGAGATCCGAAAATCAGGGTACGAGACGGCAAAGCTGGAATGTTTCAGCGATAACGACAAAGCCATGGGATTTTACCTAACCAAAGGCTGGAAGCTCCTCTGCGAAGAGATGGACGAAGAGGCAGGCGCCTTAAAGATGGTCTTGGAAAAGCCACTGATAAAGAAGAGCTAAAATGATTATAAAAAAAGTAGCGCTTCCCAATGTTTGGTTGTGGTTATCGGTGCTTGTCTCTATTCTGGTAACAATAACCAGCTTATCAGGAATATTTCTTGAGAGAACATATTCCAGAGAGGCAAAAGCATGGGCAGTTCAAGCCATTGGCCAGGATTACGCCAACCTGATAGTTGTTATTCTCTTACTGGTCAGCACTTATTATGTGTCAAAAAATTCACTAAGAGCATATCTGGTCTGGTTAGGTGCTTACATTTATATTATCTATGCATTCTTTATTTATGCTTTCGCAATTCACTTTAACTTTCAATTTTTAATATATATAATAATCTTAAGTGTGTCGTTTTTCACTCTGATCGGTGGATTGAAGGCGGCTGATATAACAAATCTGTCAGCATCTTTTCTCTTAAATACAAAGTCAAAGATAGTGAGCGCACTGCTAATGATAATTGCAATTTTGTTTAGCTTATTGTGGCTGAGCGAAATAGTTCCCTGTCTTCTATCAAACGAGATACCGCCCAGCCTCGTTGAAACCGGATTATGGGTAAATCCGGTTCATGTATTAGATTTAGCTTTTTTATTGCCAGGCATGGTTATTACTTCAGTATTGCTCTGGAAGAGAAATATGTTGGGATTTCTCCTGGCTGTGCCCCTCATGGTCTTTTCGGCGACAATGGGTGCGGGAATAATTTCCATGTTCATCATTTCTGCCATAAGGGGTCTGCCAAGCTCTTTGCCCGCAGGGATGATTATTAGTTTAATAATGCTACTCAGTGTATATTTTTCGTATCTATTTTTTAGAGAAGTGAAAGAATATGAGAATTAAATCCTCGGCTCAAAGGTCCTCGCATCCAGCAAAATCCCATTCTGGCAGTAGCTGCAGATCGTCTCCAGAAAAGAGCCCTTCGCCAACGCGTCTTCCACCTCTTCCTGGGGCGTGAGATACTGGGTCATCTCCTCCCCGCATTTAGGACAGGTCACCTTGAGCCACTCCAGCCGGGAGAGCTCTCGCAGGGTCTTGATGAGCAGGCCGATGGCATCAGCATATCTCTCCTCCCGGAAGACCATGGGTCGTAGGTGCTCGATGAGGAAGGGAAGCTTTGCGCCCTCCTCTTGAAGGGGAATGATGAGCATATCCAGGCTGCGGGCGAAGCCGATCTCCTGGCAGACCTCGGGAGAAGTGCAGCCTTCAGGGGTGAGTAGAGCAATCAGGCACTCAGAGTTGCGAAGTCCAAAGGAGACACGCTCAGCTTGAGAGATGGCTGGAGACTGATTATAGAGAGCAACATAGCTTTCCAGACCCACTCGCCAAAGGGCGCGAGAGAGCTGCAAAGCCACATCTTCATCAGCAGGACTGTGGGAGATGTAGACTCTGGTGATCATCCGATTATTACCAGTGCGCATTCTAAAAAAGGTTGACCGTTGATATCAAGATTCCAGGAAGATATTCCACACTGCCCAGAGGATGGAGAGGGTGGCCACGAAAAAGATGGTATAAAGAGTATCCTGTGAGATATTCCATGCCAGAAGATTGGCCAGGTCATAGACCACGTAGAGTACAAAGGTTACGGCTATGCACCAGCCGTATATTTTCTTCTTGCTGATGGCCAGCACCACACCCAGGGCTGCTACGACTACCTCCAGCAGGATGGAGAGCAAATGAAGCAGGTTCATTTTGATAACTCAAATAATAATTAATATTAGTAAGATATAAACTTATGGGATCAATCATGGAAATTAGTGAGGAAATCTTGCTGTTATTGGCCATAAGGTCCGTGAGATTTGGGCCAAATAATGGTGCCAAAACGGGCAAACTGAAGCCGGATGATACTGGCAGAGGTGATAAGAACTGCTACAACTGTCTAGAGGCATTGCAGGTGATTAAGACTGTTACATGGCGCGAAAGGCGGCCAGAATTATGCAGCCCAAGGTCTTGCCCACCATCCACTGATCAATAAATAACAATCCTGATGGCATAACTTTAAGAGACTTAAGACGATCATACTAATCTGAAGTCTCATGCCAACAGGAGTCTACGTCTGTCACTGCGGCCTGAACATTGCCGGCGTCTTGAACATGGATGACCTGAAGAGCTTTGCCGAGAAGCTGCCCGATGTGGCCATAGCTCGCGATCTGCAGTTCTCCTGCTCCGACATCGGCC
>JAQTXY010000137.1 GCA_028688535.1 Methanothrix sp.
ATCTCCTTCGAGGGTCTTCCCACTCGCAGTCGTGATTGTGTAGTTGGAGACCTTCTGGGAGCAGACTGACCCTACTGCAACGATCTTATCCGCCTCGCCCAACACATACATCGTCCCCTCAATGAGGCCAGCGGAGACCGTGACCACCCGATCGATCTCTGCCGGGATGGTTACAGCCACACCGCGGCCGTCTAAAACGGTTCTTGTTTCCTCGGCTGCCCAGCCAGTGCTCAAAAAAAGAAAAAGGCAGGACAGTGCCAGCAGCAGCTTCGTGATATATCTCATTAATACACCTACTTAACAGTCCAGTCCATCCACTGTGCTGATCTCATCGCCTTTGCAGTATCTTTATTCGCGCCATAGATATTCTTGTAGAAGTCAAGCAACCACTCTCCTAGATCAATATCAGAGAACCTATCCGGGTAAGCTGCTTTGGCAATCACCATCACGTCGATAGGATATTCAAGTCGCTTGGCGCAATTGCAGGGTGACCAGGGAAGTGCAGTAACATTTCGGTCATTGATCGCCCTCATCTCCTGCAGATTTTGATAATATGGAGCCTCATATAGTTCTCTTGGCGGATGGTACCCTGAAGCAGTGCAAAGAACGATTGAATCAGGATCCAGGGCCAGAAGCTGCTCGGCGTTGAGAGTCTTGAAGTAACCAGGATCTTGGAAAGCGTTTTTGGCATGAACTATGCCTTCGATAAAGAACGATTCAATTGTATCAAGTCCGAAGACCTGTCCTGCGCCACCCTCTTTTCGTGCGGAGGGAGACAGACCCAATATCAGCACTCTTGGCTTCTGCAGATCTGCAATGTCTTTGGTCCTCTCGTCGATCAGATCCACCTGGCTTTCTAGATATCTTGCCAGATCACTTGTTTTATTCTCCTTTCCGAAAACGCTGCCTATGATTTTTATCTCGTCGGATATGGTTGAGATATCCTTTTGATTTTCCTCATTGAAATTATGTGCATAAAGCACAATCAGAGGAATTCCCAGTGACTCAAAGCTAGAAATGGTCTTTTGAGCAGACTCATCGTTATACCTGAGGGAGCAATCACCAGCCCTTAGAATGACAACATCGGGCTTCAGCTCAGCAATGGCCTCGAAGTTAGGAGCTGCATTGCCATTGGCTATAATTGGAATCTCTCTCAAACGGGGATATAGGAAGCTTACGGGATTAGCTCCGTCTTCATAAACGATCGCCTCCCCTTTTACGCTCTCATATGTGTAGTTCCATACCTTCGGAAGGCAACTTGAGCCTATGCCCACTATCTTATCCTCTTCTCCCAAGACCAGCATTGTTCCTTCGATCAAGCCATCGCTGATGGTCACCACACGATTTATCTCCGCAGGAATCTGCACCTCTACGCCGCGGCTGTCAACCACCGTTCTTGTTTCTTCAGCAGCCAGAGCTAAGCCCTGCAATAGACAAAGGCAGGCCAAAACTATCAAGCATAATTTCAACAATCTCATGTTCATATCTCCATTTCAGATTGTCATCACTGTATACCAAAGCCATCGGTTTCATCTCTGAGCGTCACATCCTTGGGCAGAACCATCTTTATGCCGCCAATTTTCCTGACAGAGCAAATGTCCTGGTAGATCTCATTCATTGTGTCCTCAGTGATTATGTTCTGAGATGAGCCTGCCTTGAGGATGCGATTTTCCTTCATCACCACCACCTTGTCGCAGAACCAGCTCACGTGGTTGGGATCATGGCTGCAGGCAAGAATTGTCACCCCTCTCTCGGCAACCAGGCGCATAATCCTCCAGATGCGGATTTGATTGCTGAAGTCCAGCGCAGAAGTCGGCTCATCCAGAAACATGAGCGGCGTCTCCTGGGCAATAGCCCGGGCCATGAGCACCATCTGGCGCTGTCCGCCGGAGAGCTGGTTATAGGGAAAATCAGCCAGCTCTGTGAGTCCCAGGAGATCCATGGCATCGGCAGCTTTCATCTTATCCTCCCGACTGATGCCGAAGAATCCATTCAGCCGGGGCGTCCTGCCCATCAGGACTACTTCCCTGGAAAGATATGGGAATGGAGGTTTGTGCTCCTGGGGAACATAGGCCACGACTTTAGCCATATCCTCAACCCTGAGGTCCTTGACATCCTTGCCGTCCATGCGTATTGACCCCCGATGAGACTTCAAGAAGTTCAGGCAGCACTTGAAGAGAGTCGTCTTTCCGCAGCCATTTGGACCAAATAGGCCGCAAAGTTGTCCCTCGTCTACATCAAAGGAGACGCCATTTAGCACAGGAAAAGTCCCATAGTTGTAGTGAAGGTCTCTGACCTCTAGCATTGGCCTCATCCCAGCATCGCCTTCCCCCTCGTTCTGAGAAGATAGAACAGATACGGTGCACCGAGAATTGAGGTGATGATCCCCACAGGAATCTCTGCCGTGGTGAGCGTCCGGGCCATTGTGTCGCAGACCAGGAGGTACGCTCCTCCCAGCATTGCCGATGCCGGAATCACATAGCGATGATCGGGGCCGAGCATCATGCGCGTGGCATGAGGCATCATGAGGCCCACCCAGGCGATTATCCCCACGGCCGACACAGCCAGTGATGTCACCAATGTGGCCAGGGTTATCAGGACAAACTTGTACTTCTCCGGGTTGACTCCAAGGGCTCTGGCTTCGTCGTCGCCCATGGAGAGGATGTTCAGCTTCCAGCCCAATGCCCACATGATCAGAAAACTGGGGATGATTATGGGTGCAAGCAGATGGACATCATTCCATGTAGCATAGTAGAAGCCACCCATCAGCCAGAATACGATCTCCCTCAGGGCAGCATCAGTAGCCAGGTACTTGAGGATCGATACCATTGCTGAGAAGACTGAGCCGATGATCACCCCTGCCAGTATCAGAGTCACTATGGGCGTCTCCTTCCTAACCCTGGCCAGGAAGTAGGCCAGGGCCACTGCCAGGGACCCAAAGATGAATGCTGAGAGCTGTATCGACAGGAGATAGTTGGAAAAGACTATTCCCATAGCAGCTCCAAAGGCCGCTCCTGAAGAGATGCCCAGGATGTAGGGCTCAACAAGGGGGTTTCGAAAGCAACCTTGGAAGACCGCACCAGCGGTGGCAAGAGCGGTTCCCACAGTCACAGCGAGCAGGACACGGGGAATTCTCAGCTCCCAGACGATGGTGTTATGCAGCTTGGTGACAGAGGAGATGTCCCCGAATGGCATCACGTGAGCCATCACTATTCTATAGACATCAGAGACGGAGATGTTGTAAGCTCCGAAGGTTATGGCCACGCCCACGATGACGATCAGCAGCGCAAACAAGGCAAGTAGGATCAATATCTTGTGAATTTCTGAAAAACCGTATTCTTGGTCAAGGCCTATACGCTCTGCAATTCGCATCCTTTTTGTCAACCCTGTCATGAGAGTTCACCATCGGACAATTTCATGTTCTGTCATATCTTTCATCTCTAAAATATTTAGCAATTAGTATTACTAATATATAGATATTTAGCAAAAAGAGGGGCTTTATAGATATAAATTTATCGCTGTTCGGTCATCTCCTCGATTCTTCCCTCCATCTCCATCGATGCTTCTCGCAGCCTTTCCATCTCCTCCTCTGTCGCCTGCCAGTAACCTCGCCTTTGCGCCTCCAGCAGCCTGCCGGCCACCTCCGCCGCTGCATAACAGTTGTTTCGGGATAGCTTCTCTTGCATCTCTCTGTCAAAGATGTACAGGCTGGCTATCTCAGACCAGATCCAGTTCTCCACGGCATGAGTTGTGGCCGCAAGCCCAAGTATATTCTCAACCCTGTCTGCCACCTGTTGAGCCCCATGAAAGTCATGCTCAAGCATCGCATCGGCCCATTTGGGATTGAGAAGCCTTGTCCTGGCTCCCCGTGCTACTACGTCCTGCACGTCCTCGGTCTGAACTGCCTCTCCGGTCGTGTCAGATATGAGCATCTCCGGAGCCCTTCCCCGCTCCTTTTGAACCGCTCTGGATAGCCCGCCAAAGAACTCATAGTAGTGATCGAGGTCGATGATCTCCCTGTCGTGAGAATCCCTTACCTGGGAGACCAGATCTATCCGGGCCAAATTGCTGCGGTAAATGTCATCGCTCTTTATGGCATGCAGGTTCTCGGCATAGAGGTGATCCATTGACTGGATGAAAACCTCGGATAGCTCCTCTTCAGTCTTCCAGACGGAATCCTCCACCAGGGGCAGCATCCTCGTTCCATACTCCCCTGCCTTGGGACCGAAGATGCGACCGTTTGCCATCTTGCGGACGGTTTTCTCATCCAGACCCAGGTGGTTCAGCTTCTCCTGGTTGTGCCGCGAATGTTTGCGCACGAAATTCATCTCCAGGGGCTCATCCTGGCCGGCTGCAAGGTTGAAGGCCTGATCCAGCAAGAGGACGACGTTGGGAAACATATCCCTGAAGAACCCGCAGATGTTTACCAGAGCGTCGATCCTTGGTCTACCCAGCTCCTCCAGGGGCACGAGATCAAGCCTAGGAGCCCAGGCACCGGCATCCTTTACCAGGCGGACCCCAATATAGCTGAGGATCTGGCCGACGGTCTCTCCCCCGGTCTTGGTGGTCTCGAAACCCCAGAGTATCACGCCCGTGCTCTCTGGAAACTTTCCTTCTTTCTTCAAGTATGCAGAGATGGTGTTTTCTGCGATCTCAGAGCCGCGTTCTACAGCTGTCTGGGTGGGAACGCGAGTGGGATCGAACTGGGTCAGGTTGCGGCCTGTCGGCAGGATCTGCGGCGTTCTGATGACGTCGCCCCCTGATGCCGCCGGGATGAACGACATATTCAGGCCCTGCAAAAAGCTCTCTATCTCGCCATCGTTTGCGGAGTACATCTCCAGGAAATGCAGCCCATAGTCCAAGGTATTCCTGAGCTGATCCGCCTGGATTCGAGCAAGGCCGCTTGCCTGAACCGCGGCATCAGCTGATTTATCCAGGCAGATTCCAGCCAGATGAGATGCCTGTCGATCGATCTCCTCCAGATCACTCACAAAGCAAATCTTGTCCCGCAAGAATTCATCGTAATCAAGCCCGCGTGCCTCTGCAAGTATTCGGTTAAGGGACCTGCATTCTTCTCGGTCATATCTCAGGATAAACTCCAGGAAGCTTTTCAGATCAGAGGCCTGGTACCTCTCTCCTATGATGTGCAGGCCTTTTGGTATGATCCGGCGTTTCATCTCGTAAAGCTCCGCATGGATGCTATCGAGATCCTCTGATCTCAGGTGGAGCTCGGAGGCCTTCTGCAGGATCTTCTCCTCCACTCTTCTCATTCTCAAAGGATCATGCAACCGGGCCTGACTGTGCTCGTCTATCAGATCCTCCAGCTCTGCATAATCCCTGTAGAGATCCGAGGTCATGTAGGGGGGAGAGTTGTAGCCTATGGATGTCCCATACAGCCGGCGCTTGGCGATCACAACCTCCGAGGTGTTCACCACGTGATAGAAGTAGAGATGGGGAAGGCTGCCTATGAGCAGATCGGGAAAGCACTCGTCGGATAAGCCAATCTCCTTTCCCTTTGTAAACTCGGCCAGGCCGTGAGTTCCAACGTGCACCACTGCATCTGCTCTCCAGACCTTCTCCAGCCAGTGGTAAAACGCAATGTACTGATGATGGGGCGGCCTCGTCTTATCATGCGAGGCCTTTGCCACATCCTCTTCGCCCAGGGGAGGCCGGGCAGGCTGAACGCCTATGAAGATGCTGCCAAGCTGTACGCCCGGAATCAGCAACTGCCCGCGTGCGACCATCACTCTGCCCGGTGGCTCGCCCCAGGCCTGGGTAACGTCTAAGCGCATCGACTGCGGCAGGGAGGAGAAGAACTGCACGTAACTTTCCTCATCAAGGCAAAAGCTGCTCTTGAGAAGCTCCTCCGGCCGGTGCCAGAATGCAGAGTTGAATAGCCC
>JAQTXY010000138.1 GCA_028688535.1 Methanothrix sp.
GCTATTTCAATCTTATATCGATAAGGGGTAAAATAGCATCATAAAAAGGAAGTCCTAATAATCGAATAGATGCAAGGAGGGTTTTTTCTATTAACTTAATTAGATGCATACGGCTTGAATTACGGAGCGTAATGATAATTTTTATGCATAATAAATTTTAAGTTACATTCATATATGTGTATTATGTATGAAGTAGAGGTGAATTATTTATACCAAAGGATGGTTCATGACCGTGGGTCCCACTTCCATCGTGCGGGAGGAAATCTGTCATTCAAGCAGAGAATTAAATTGAATATTACTGGGGATTGAGGAGAATGAAGAATGAATCTGAAAAACACAACAATTAAGAATAAATATATGCTATTAAGTGAGCTTCCTGAGGACGGAACACTGATTGCCACTGCTCGTGCCTTGTATCCTGGCCAGCACTGCTCCTTTCGGGCAGTAGCCGGAACCGTGCCTCTGATCAGGAACTCCTATGCTCTGCTCTTGGGCCCGGCCATATGTTTGTATAACGCCAAGCTCTCCATGAACATTAGATCCCTTACCTCAGACCCTCGCCCCAATAATCTTCTGTTTGTTAATTATTCACAGGATGATATCATATTCGGTTTTCGCGAGAAAGTCCGTGCTGCCATCCTGCAGGCGGACGAGGAATATCAACCAGAAGTCCTTTTCCTCATCACCTCCTGCCTGCAAGAGATCGTGGGAGAGGATTTCGATTCCTGCATTGATGAGATCCGGCCTTATGTTCAGGCCGAGCTGCTGATAATTCATACTGAGAATTTCACCTGCGAGGGGGCAGCGCCCGGCGTCGAGAACATGTTCAAGTCGTTCTTTGAGCTGATGACGCCCCAGCCTAAAGAGGAGAAGACTGTCAATCTCCTGGGTCTGTGGACATCTACTGCCAGAAAGACGGAGCTGGCCAATCTGCTGGGCAGCAAGGGGGTCGTGATCAAGAATGTAATTCCCTCTTATTGCACGCCCTCAGAACTGCGGGAGGCACCGGGGGTGCAATTGAACATCGTATTAGATCAGTATGCTCTGCCACTGGCAATGATGATGAAAGAGAAATTCGGCACAGAGTATATTTACGCTCGCAAGCCCTATCTGCCAGACTCAATTGAAAAATGGTATAAAGATATTGCAGGAGCTTTGAATATTGATCTATCCGCAGAGATCGAGGAACTAAAGACGCAGACTGAGGAGTTGCTCAGCCGGGCGCGCATAGCTCTTCTCGGCAAGACCTGCGCAGTTTCCAGTATTTCAGGAAGGACCTTCGACTTGGCGCGGCTCCTCTCTCGCCTGGGAGTCGAGCCCATGGTGATTTTGTTGCAGACGATTTTGCCCGAGGACTGGTCCGATATTCAAGAGCTTTTGGCGCAAGGAATCGATCCCATCATCTTTCGAGGTGATAATTCCCTGCAAAATGAGGAGATTTTAGCGGAGCTTTCACCCGATATATCTCTTGGTGCGCAGGACCGCCAGGCTTTGGCGAGGATGGCAATCATGCCAGTAGTTTTGTCAACATCATATTACCTGCTCGGATTTGAGAGCACCAACCAGGTCTTGCGTTTGCTTCTGGAGAAGCCCAAGAGCCTGGAGGCCCTGATGTACAAAGAACAGATTCTGGCAAACGGAGTGTGACCGTTATGGATCTCAAGCATAAGGGCTTTCCGATGCCATCCGACTATTTTGGCGTCTTGTGGGCATTGTCCGGCATAAAGGATCTATTGATTCTGGAGCATGGTTCCACGGGCACCTGCAACTATAACGCTTTCAATTACATGATCATGAACCGGCAGTCCCCCAAAGGCAAGCTCTTCTCCAGTGGAATGGATGAAGACGATGTGGTCATGGGCAGGGATGAAAAGGTCAAAGAAGCTATTGCTGAATTGGATGGCAAATATCAGCCGGAAGTCATCGCTCTGGTGGCGACAGGTGTCACCTCTGTTATCGGATTAGATCTGCAGGGGATAATCGAGGAGATCCAGTCAGCCACTAAGTCCAAGCTCATCTCTTTTTCCAGCGGGGGTTTTTCTGGAGACTACAATCAGGGCATCAAGGAGGTCTTTCGCTCTTTGGTGAATAATATTGTAGAAGAGCCCGGAGATATAAAGCCATATACGGTAAACATAATTGGGCCTACCATCGATTCCTTCAATAATGTCTCCGATCTGGCTGAGCTGGAGAGGATGCTCATGCTCCTGGGGGCTCAAGTCAATACCGTCTTTACATGCCAAACCGATGTCTGCGATATTAAAAATATGGCCTCAGCTTCTTTGAACTTGGTTACAAGAGATATCGGGCTTGAGGCGGCAGAGATGCTGAAGGAACGCTATGGCATTCCTTACTACTATGGTCTTCCCTTCGGCGTAAAAGGTTCTATTGAATGGATGAATGATGTGGCTGGCATGCTGGGACTAAGCCTCAACAGAAAAATACTGGCTGAGGAGATGGAAAAATATGGCTTTTCCATCTTGGAGCTGGTTAATTTCCTGCAAAACATCGATCATCTTAGGGCGATGATATCCTGTCCATTCGACTATTCTCTTGGTCTGACAAAACTGATGCGAGAAGAATGGGGCATTGAGCCGTCTTTAGTTGTACTGCCAGAAAAGGATAGCATGAGCCTGGAAGAGGCGATCGCCGGCATCAATCCCCATATTCTCTTTGGCAATTCCTACGACCTGTTGCTCGCCAAGAATGTGCCGATTAAGGTTCATGCTGCTTTTCCTGCATTCGATCACATCTATAGATATGATGGGACTCCATTTGTGGGATTGCGGGGTCATGCCTATCTCACGCAGACCATCATCAATCTTCTCAATCAAAATCCTGAGGTGTTCCGAAATTGAAAAAAATCGCCATCTACGGTAAAGGTGGAATTGGAAAGTCCACCACCACTGCCAACCTTTCCGCAGCTTTAGCTGAGAAGGGCTTAAGAGTAATGCAGATCGGCTGCGATCCCAAGGCGGACTCCACCTGCATGCTCATGAAGGGAAGGCAGGTTCCGACAATTCTCGATACTCTGAGGAGCAAAGCCGCAGCGGTATCTTTGGATGATCTGGTCTTTTCCGGCTTTGCAGGAGTGCTTTGTGCCGAATGCGGCGGCCCGACTCCGGGCGTGGGTTGCGCCGGGCGGGGGATTATCGCATCCTTTGAGAAACTGGAGGCTTTGAAAGCCTATGAGACCTATCAGCCGGATGTGGTCTTGTACGATGTTCTTGGCGATGTGGTCTGTGGTGGATTTGCCATGCCGCTTCGCAAGGGATACGCCGATGAAGTATACATAGTGACATCCGGGGAGAAGATGTCTCTTTTTGCCGCTCGGAATATTGCCCAGGCAGTGGCCGAGTTCAAAGGGCGGGGATATGCTCAACTGCAAGGCTTAATTCTCAATGCTCGGGGAATTGCCAATGAAATAGAGAACGTGCAGGCTGCTGCCGCTGAGATGGATACTGTTTTGGTTGCCGAAATTCCTCGCGATCCCACCATCCAGGTGTGCGAGAGCATGAATGTCACTGTCATCGAAGGAGCACCAAATTCGGCACTGTCTATGAAATATCGAATGCTGGCACGCTTAATTGCAGGATAAATCATCCCTGCCGTTTGCGGACCCGATAGAAAGGTTAATTATTAATCAGGTAACACATAGATTACGAATATAATTCAACCAGGGTCCACCTGTCTACATGGCATTATTGATGATTGAGATTGGGCTGATATAAATGAATAAGCAAATTCTAATATTAATGCTATTATGCGGAATAGTCTTCTTTGGATTAGCTGCTTCGCAGGATGTAACTCGCTCATGCACAGCTCAATATTCTGTATCAGTAACTTCCATCAATGGTGCCGCAGGCCAGACGTATCCATCTTTTTCAGGTCAGGGCACAGTGGGCTATTTTAACCCAAATGAAGCGAGAAGAAGGGCGAGACACAATCTCGATGAATGTGTTCAAGCAGCCTGGGATAACCGAGACATGGTGAGCAGACCTACTCAATGTACCGAAACAAATCAGATCTTTAGCTATCCATTCAATATGGGATTAATCCCTAAAATTAGAAATGACCTTTGCAGTCGCTATAAGGCCTACGATAGCCTTACCATTGCTTTGTCCGTTGTATTCTCTGGCGATGAAGGATGTTTGCTGGACAGAAATCTATGGAATACAAAGCTTGCTACAGACTATCTAATCAATTGTCCGAATTATGAGCATGAACCCGGAACAAATCGATTGGGAGGAGATTATCGAAATTTTTATCTTGATAGTCCTGATTGGCGGCTATGCAAGGCAGAATGCGATAATGATGCGAGATGTATGGCTTGGACATATGTTCGACCCGGGATTCAAGATCCTACCAGAGCCAAATGTTGGCTAAAATCAACTGTGTCAGGCCGAAGACCATCGTCATGTTGTGATTCCGGTGTAAAACTGTTCCCCTAGTATTATATTCAACGTAGTGAGGTGTTTGTTATGAAATGGTTTGGCTTCCCGCATTTGGTGGTATGTATAGCAATAGTCATGACTTCTGCTATGCTGGTTGAAGCAGCAAAGTCTCCAAATTCTCCGGACGCCGTAAAGATAAAGCCGGATGTCGTAATCAGCGATATAAAAATCAATAGAATCAGTGTGGTTCCCGCAGGGCACAATGTGCAAATCAATGTGACCTTAGTAAACCCCGTACGAAATACTGCGACGGGACCCTTTAAGGTGAAGGTGGAATGGACCAATGATCCAATGAGGGGCTATAACCTGTTAGGCAGTGGTGGAGTCGCAACCTTGGACTACGATTTGGCATCAGCGGTAATCAAGAATAGAAAGACTTTATCCTTCAATCACCAGGTGCCAACGGGCGAGAGCTATAAGTACCGTGTTACTGCGGACTACTTGAATCAGGTAGACGAGGCAGATGAGACCAATAACGTAGCCAATGCAGGATATACTACTCTATCCTTGCCATAGTCGCCAGGATGGGAAGACCAAGCCATTTCTTGGCTGGTCGGTAGGCGTATATCTCGCTAGCACTAAATTCTAATCTATGAATTTGATCAAGATAGCTTTCGTCATGTTGCTGCTCACTGGATCGGTATTTGGCCAGCAGACGGCGGAAGATTGGAACAACAAGAGTATTGCTCTATATGAACAAGGCAAGTATGATGAAGCCATTTCGGCTTATGATGAGGCCATCAGAATAAATCCGCAATATGCTCTGGCCTGGCACGCCAAAGGCAATGCTCTATATAGACTGGGAAAGCTCGATGAGGCGATCAAAGCCTATGATGAGGCCATCAAGATAGATACAAACGATACCAAAGCCTGGCACAACAAAGGCTTGGCTCTCGATTCTCTGGGCAAGTACTATGAAGCCGTTCTGGCTTATGAAAGGGCCATCAATCTGGATCCAAATTACACGCTGGCCTGGGCTGGCAAAGGCCTGTCTCTCGATTCTCTGGGCAGGTACGGTGAAGCCATCCAGGCTTATGATGAGGCCATCCGGCTGGATCCGCAATATGCAGAGGCCTGGTATAACAAAGGTGCTGCTTTGAAAGCTTTAGGACGCGATGCAGAAGCCTCAACTGCTTTCGCCATGGCCATGGAGCAGGGATATGAGGTCTGATCTTTTGCGCTGGCACTTTTAAAAGAAAGCTCGCGGTTTTACGGACACAAGGATATGGAGCTGTAGCAGAAGAGGAGCGCCCCGACCGTAAGCCGCACTACCTCTGGGCGGCCAATGGCAGATGGTCAGGGCACATCATTCATCCCATTTTGGCAAGTGAGCGCTGCAAGAGCAATATGGTAAAGGAGGCCTTTGCACTACTCGCCCACATTCACGACATCATCGTACATAGTAATAAATCTTTTGCTATTAGTATGAAAGATATATAAAG
>JAQTXY010000139.1 GCA_028688535.1 Methanothrix sp.
ATGTTCATGATTGTCCAGATCATATATGCGATCAAATATTCCATAAAATATGCAATTGATTTATTATATACATCGAAGATAATCAGATATCTATTTGAGTTTATAAATGATATAAAATCGTTATAATTTGTTATATCAATATCAGGTCTCACGAATAAATAAACCCAAATATCAAGTGCTATAAATGGAACTAGTATTAAAGAAATTATACAATAATATTTGCGCTTATCTGAGAATCTTTTTCTGACCTCAAGACCGAAAGAATCAATTGTCAAATAGCTTTTATTGCTTTCAACTGAACTACCATCAGCTGCTATATTTATATAATCCGGCATATTTTTAAGAATATGAATTATGTATAAAACGCCTCTTATCAGGTAAATTATAGCAATAAATTCTGCAATGCATGTAATAAGCCGTATAACTGAGAGAGCAATTTCATCTTCAGAATGGATGGAGTAATATCCATTCTGCACTTCAATTGCAATAAATGGCAGAATAATGAGCAATCCGATGATGATGCCTGTAAGTGAATCATTGAGCTTGGTTGCCTTTTGGAACTTTTCTATCCAGCTCCAGCTCGCCCCATCGAGAGACATTGATCCTGCCATCGAACCAGCGATTCCTTAGGTTCGTATTATTCGCCAACTAGTGTCGCTATTATAGATATTGTAATTTGAATTTTGGTAATTCGCATTGAGGCCACATCTGACATTTGCGGTGTCGATAGAACCCCAAAGCCATCGGTTCCGTCCCTTGTTATCTGTATTGTATGTTTTAATTCTATAAATCACGGGATCATCACTGATCCTGATTAGTTGCCACTTAGTCTCAGGAATATCTTCTGCTTTGCTAAGCCAGACATCGCCAGAACTAGCAGATGACGCCAGCCAGCGGTTACCTTCGCCTACAAGGCATTGTATTCTATATATATCTGGATCTCTGGAAAACCTAATCATTCTCCATAAACGTTCGTGGTCGAGCAGTTCAACCTCACCTGTAGATGGAACGCCGTTGAGATATCTGGGTCCGCTTTTTATGTCATTGCGATCTAAGCAAGCAATTAAACAATTGTATCCATAAAGCTGATTGGCCACTTGAAAACCATCAGATTTTCCTCCAGGTGCAGGCTGAATATCATAGTCTTGGCTAATTGCTGCAATAGTAAGAAAATCGACCATTATAAATAAAATTACAATCTGAATGCATTTCCTTAAACTCCAATGTGCAATCATTTTATCACCATTAATATCTCTGCATTTATCATCGCCTGCAATTTAAAGCAAATACCAAGCATTTTCAGCCTTATTTGCCGCAATTCAGACTATTTGCCCTATCACATTAGTTTGTAAAGTGCGTTTCTAATGATATAGTTTATGGTGATATATATCAGCTAACTGGACCGGGTCGTTTTTTCTTTGATGGCTTGTAGTCGCCGATAGTTTTGATGAGATTCTGATGCCTTATCCACAGGAAGACGATAGCCGTCAGTGAGACCACCAGCCAGACGGCAAACCACAGTCGCATTAATCTCCCTTCAAAGCCCTCTGGAGAGAACCCTTGAGAGAGTATAAAAGCCGCAGCACCCAGGGTTACAATGGTTGAGAAGAACAGATTAGCAGAAGGGGCCATACCGTCCCGATAAGAAGTACAAAAGCGCTCCCATTCTCGTTCCGCCTTGCCGGTCAATGATACAGGATTTCTGCCTAGAAAGATGCCCACGCGCTTGATGCGAGAGTCGGCGGACATGATATAGAGATCATAGCTTATGGCCACCAGAGGGACAAAGTAAAGCAGCCAGAATATTTCAGAGATATCGATTCCTACATCCACGGAGCTTAGGCCGAATAGAACAGTGATAAAGGCCAGCTTCATAGTGACGAGCTGAGTGCGTTCATTTTGCGTTCTGATCTTCTCTTCATGAAGCGCGCGCAAAAACTCCTGATCGTTCTCCTCCATCAATTTCCAACTCCCAACGAACAAATGTATCAATTCTATTAATAATTTTTGTATGTAATAATCAAAGATATAGGAAATGAATTTATCCTAAATGCGCTCAATTAAAGCAGAATGAAACCGATGGACCAGGTACTGGATACTTCCGCCAAGATTCGCAGCATGGAAATTAGAGGTGCAGGCCGAATTGCCACGGCAGCGGCTGCATCTCTGCGTGATTTCTCAGGGGCAATACAAGCGCAGAGCCTTGATGATTTCAATAGGGAGATGGGGAAGGCTGCCGACATCCTTCTCAAGACCAGGCCTACGGCGGTCTCCCTCTCCAACGCCATACGCATGGTGATGAAGTACAATGCACAAGACCTGCTTTCGGCTCGCCAGGCGGTTGTTCTTAATGCCAACCGCTTCATCGAGATCTCAGAAAAAGCTCTGGAGAGAATCGGCCAGATCGGCAGTCGCAGGATAAGGGATGGAGCTACGCTGCTCACCCACTGCAACTCACTGGCTGCGCTCTCCGTTATCAGTACCGCCCACAAGTCAGGAAAGAAGATCAAGGTGATAGCCACCGAATCGCGACCCAGATATCAGGGTATTACTACTATCGGCATGTTGGACCGCATGGGCATCGAGACGGAATTGATTGTTGATTCAGCTGCCAGGAGCGTTATGAATGAGGTCGACCTGGTGGTAGTGGGAGCAGATGTGATAACGGCCAACGGAACTCTGGTAAATAAGATCGGTACAGCCCAGATAGCCTTAGCAGCCCACGAGGCCAGAACCAGTTTCATAGTAGCTGCTGAAACCTACAAGTTCAGCCCCCAGACAATCCTGGGCGAACTGGTAACCATTGAGGAACGAGAAGCCGGCGAAGTATTGGCAGACATTTCCAAGTACAGCCATGTTCGGGTTAGAAATCCAGCCTTTGATGTAACGCCCCACCAGTATATCGACCTGATCTGCACCGAGGTGGGAGCCATACCACCAGAGATGAGCTACCAGATCATCAGGGAGCGGCTGGGCTGGGAGATGGAATAGAAGTGTCAATGAGAAAATTATAAAATGAGATTATAAGTGAGCTGATCAAGATTACGGCCAGCAGATGGAAGGTCGGTTGAAGACGCTGTTTATAATGATCTTCCTTTGGGCGGAGAAACTCTTGTCGGTATTGGCCCAGCCGCGAAGTTCATTGGGATCGAGGTTTAGGCCTGCAGCTCTTTCCTCTGATCTTTGAGGATATGCTGCTGCTTCATTTTTAATTTTTTTGATGATTTGCAGTTTTGATGGAAAACCACTTGCTTCTGCCGCCGTAGCATTAATTCTCCTGCAATCTCCCGCCCTATTGCAGACAGTTAGATGCTCGACAGTCCAAGTACCCACTTGGCTGGAGGGAGAAAAGGACAAATTCGTGGAATAGTTGCCGTTCCTGGCATCTCCAGATAACAGATCTGTTGAATTAATGAAGGCTGCTACTGATTGGTTTTGAGAGGGACTGATAAAGACCGCTTCAATAGATTCTATATCTTCGCTCTCATCGGCAACATGAGCATAAAATGCGATCTGCAGAGACACATTGTCAAGAAATAATTCTCTGGGCGAAAAATCAAAGTCGAGTATTCTTGGGCATGAGGGCGAAGTGGCAGCCCAGGCCGCTGAAGACTGCGCAACTGTCCCCGGCATGCTGATTGCGATCATGATTAAGCTCGTCCATAAGATCAAGCTTAAATATAAAGCCATGACTAATTTAGCGCTAACTATCATCGCCAGGTGATTACATAATAGTAGTATGAAAATGTTTTGGGCGAATTAATTGTGGATTTTCTGCAACGCTTTCTTTGTGCTAGACCATTTTTCCTGCTATCCTGCGCAAGACGAGCAGCATGGCAAGAATGGCTGCTGCAGCTCCCGGTGCCGGAGTTTCCTGAGTCTGGACCGGCGGCTCTTTTGCGCCGCTTTCGTCGCCCTGGGATGCATTCTCTTCTTGCAGCGTCTGCTCGGTTGGAATCGATCCAGCCTCCGGCTCAATTGCCCTACCACCATCTGCCGCCAGAACATTGATAAAGCCGGTCTTCTTGCCGGAGGGCGATCCTGTGGCAGCAACATCAACTACAAAAGAATAGTTGCCAGGCGGTACATCAGCCGCCTTGACGCTGCAATTGTATTGGGTCACACCAGCCGGATAGACGTTCTTGATTAAATGCTGGCATGAGAAATCGAATCCGTCGGTCTTGTTCTTAAAGACCAGCTCAACATAGGCCCTCTCGCTTCCCATACCCTTAACGGAGACAGTGAAGTTGGCTTCGCTATTGGGCGCCATCTCAATAGGAGTGATATTAGTCACTTGGAACCAGAAGGATGCACCAGCCTGGCTGGCCAGGAGCAAGAGGATTGTTATGATAAGAACAGAGAATGAATTTTTCATGAAGAAATGGTGTCTTGAAGAATATAAAGAGGTTTCGGAAATATGGTTTCAGGAACATGATTCACAATACCTACGCCACTCATGCCAATTTTTATGATATATATTTTTAAAATTGTTGATATATTGATATCTAGGTGGCATATAACGCCACAAGTCAAATATGCGGTATTCAGAGCTCCAATAGTTATCATAGGTTCCCTGATTTGGATCGAAATAGGAACCCAAAACAATAGCTCCTGTTTCATGAGGATTCAGGTTGCCGATAAGGCCATGGCCGATACGAATCGGTGCAGGAATTGCAAAACCTTGCCCGATAAGCAGAACAAGGCAAAAGCATATGGCTGCAATATATCTTTTCATTGCATATCCTCTCGATATACTCTCTGATTTTTCGTATTTTGCTTCTTCGGGAATAAATAACTTGAGTCTCAACTTGGTCTATGCATCTAATTATCACTCTTCCAGCCCTTCCACCAGCACCTCCCCTTCTTCCGTCACAAAGATCCGGGCGTCCTTTTCCAGCGACCTCTTTTTGAAGAGCCGGGGGGCTTTTCTTCGCAGTTGCACTACGATATCCAGAGATGTGATGGGCAGGCGCATATGTTTTTCGTCTGCAGCGGCAAATATCATCTTGGGCAGCTCAAAGACATCCGTTCCCGACTTGGCCTGCAAGGATATGGGAGCGCGCAGCATCATCCACTGCTGCAATGTTCGCTCGGCTCGGGCGATGTTCTGATGGGCCCTCTTCTCCAGTATGCTGATGTTGGAGCGAGTGGTGCCCAGGCTGTCTGCTACCTCCTGCTGGGACTGGCCGGAAAGCCGCATCTGTAGCACCTTGATCTGCCTTTGCGTGAGAAAAGAATCCAGGGAATCTTCATCTATTATTTCGGGCATCATTTAGTCCAAAGGTAAAATGGTCTTACCAGATAATAAAAGCATCCTTCCGGCAGTCGCCATTCCTCCGTTCACCAGGGCATGGCTATCTCCTCGCTCTTGCCAAGGGCCGCCAGCCTGCCAGCCTGCAGCACGGCTACCCTGCCGGCCAGCTTGTGACACTGCTCCATGTTATGGGTGGCTAAAATAACCGTTGTCCGGCTCCCGGCCAGGCTGCGTAGGAGGCTATCGATAGAAGCCGCGCTCCTGGGGTCCAAATTAGCGGTCGGCTCATCGAGCAGGAGAAGCTCCGGCTGCAGGATTAGAGCTCTGGCCAGGGCAATTCTCTGCATCTCACCTCCGGATAGAGTATTGGCATCGCGGCTCTCATAGCCGGACAGCCCGACCATTTCCAGGGCTTCTTCTACCCTTATTTTTTCATATCTTTCTTGTCTGCCTCGCATCCTCAGGCCGTAGGAGACATTCTCCTTAACGCTGGCCCTGAACATGACCGGCTTTTGAAAGACCATAGCCATCTTGCGCCGCGTGGCAAGTGCTTCCTTCTCCGGCCTTCCCGAGACTTCTTTGCCGCCAAAGAGGATGGAGCCGGCGGAGGGTTTATCGAGCAGATTGATGAGGCGCAGAAGT
>JAQTXY010000140.1 GCA_028688535.1 Methanothrix sp.
TTGCCTGAGCCGTCCAGGTCCAGGCAGGCTCTGGCCCTGCATTCGCGAAACACTCCCATTGCTTCCCCTTTTCTCATGATTTTCACCTGATCCTTCCTTATGTTGTCGCATTCCGGGCTTGCAAGGCCTGCAGAGTTTGCCGCACGGAGAGTTTGCCGGTGTAGATGGCAGTTCCAGCCACCGCTCCGGCGGTTCCTGCCTCTCGCAGGGCCAGGACGTCTTCTATGGTTGTAACGCCGCCCGCGGCCACTACCGGGATTTTCAGGGATTGCACGAGGTCGCGTGTCGGCTGCAGATCAATGCCTTTTTGCTGCCCTTCTACATCGATGTTGGTGAAGAGGATGGATCCGGCTCCCTTCTCCTCAAAGAGCCGGCCCAGCTCTACAGCTTTCTTTCCCAGAGTCCTCTGCCAGCCTTCTGTGGTCACGTCTCCTTTCTTTACATCCAGGGCTACCATAATTCTCTCCGGGCCGTGACGATCGGCGAGGCGAGAGACCATATCCGGATCTTTCAGGGCGGCGGTTCCCAGTATGGCTCGATCCACGCCCAGATCCAAGATAGTCGAGACATCCTCCTCGGTGCGGATGCCGCCTCCTACCTGAATAAACAGGTCCAGCTCTTTGACAATCTGGCTCAAGATAGATGCGTTGACTCGTTTTCCTAAAATAGCCCCATCCAGATCGATGATATGCAGATGATCCGCGCCCTCTGCCACCCAGCGCTCTGCCTGGGCCAAGGGGTTGTCCAAGGCAACAACTTCGGTACCAGGCACTCCGCCAATGAGCTGTACGCACTTGCCGCCACGCAGATCCACTGCAGGAAAGAATGCAAAATTCATGAGCACTCTTTTGCAGCAGATAGACCTTAATAGTTTCGATTCTTCTGGGAAAAAAAGATTGCTAGGATTTTAGACTTGGCTATTGCGGATTTCGGATTATTAAGTCAGACAGTTATGCCAGCCGGGACCTGAGCAATCGCGCCGCAGCAATAGCCGCGCCGCCAGCTAAGGCGAACTCGAATCCGGGAACGCTATTTTCTTTTTCGTCATCACCTGAGCCTCCTTCGCCTGCCTCATTCTCATCGGCCTCATCGCCTTCATCGTCATCGGCATAAACCGGTGCTACGCATGCCATGATCATGAAGATGGCAGCGAGCAGAATTGTTAGGGACTTCATTCTTTTCACCCGAGAATAGTTCGTATTCATTATATATTTGTCCTTCGTCTCTTTATTTTATTTTCAATGGTGATATGAAGATTCTTAAAGTTTCCATTGCTTAATGGACGCCTCAAATGAATGCGGGATAAATTCTGTAGATTTCTTGCAGGGACGCTCTTAGCTCTTTATTAGCACATCACATACGACCGATAGTTTTATGATAATCGGATAGTATCTTTTTCTTCAAGAAATTGCTATGAAAGACAAGAAGCTCCTGGAAGAGTTTAGGAAGATCTATCCTGAGAAGTTCGCATCAGAGGAGGAGATCTTCTCACATATCCATGCCGGCGATCGCATCTTCATCGGCACGGGCTGCGGCGAGCCGCAGTATCTGGTTATGGCTCTGGTGAACTACGTCAAGAACCATCCCAAGGCGTTCTTCGATGCCGAGCTGATCCATGTCTGGACGCTGGGGGTTGCGCCTTACACCGATGAAAAGCTGCAGGAGAACTTCCGGCTCGACTCCTTCTTGGTAGGAGACAGCACCAGAAATTCCGTCAACCGCGGCGGCGCTGACTACACACCTGTCTTTCTTTCTCAGGTCCCGGATCTATTTCGCTCCGAGCTTATACCGGTGGATGTGGCCCTCATCCAGACCTCTCTGCCAGATAAACATGGTTATTTGAGCCTCGGAATCAGCGTGGATGTGGTCCAATCGGCAGTAGAGATGGCAGAGCTGGTGGTGGCTCAGGTAAATACGAACATGCCCCGCACCCACGGTGACGGTTTCATAAATATTAAAGACATTGATTACATTCTGCCACATGATGAGCCGCTGCTGGAGTATTCCGTCAAGGCGCCTAACGACATTGTGCAGAGCATCGGAAGATATGTGGCCCGCATCATTGAAGACGGCTCGACCATACAGGTGGGCTATGGGCTGATCCCGGATGCTGTAGTGCCTAATTTGATGGAGAAAAAGGATCTGGGAGTTCATACGGAACTGCTCAGCGACGGCATTGTCAATCTCATGAAGAGAGGGGTTGTCACCAATCGCAAAAAGACCCATAATCCCGGCAAGACCATCGCCTCCTTTTGCATGGGAGGCCGTGAGACCTATGATTTCCTGGACGAGAACCCTGCCGTGGAATTTAAAAGGATCGATTATACCAACCATCCCCTCATAATAGCTCGAAACCGGCTCATGACTGCCATCAACAGCGCCATGGAGGTGGATCTGACCGGCCAGGCCACAGCAGAGTCGCTGGGTGGGACCTTCTACAGCGGCATCGGCGGGCAGGCGGATTTCATGCGCGGGGCAGTACTGGCTCCGGGAGGAAAGACCATCCTGGCTCTGCCTTCCACTGCTCTGAATGAGAGCGTCTCTCGAATTGTTCCCACGCTTCAGGATGGGGCAGGAGCTACCCTGAACAGGGGAGATATTCGCTATGTGGTAACTGAGTATGGCATTGCCTATCTGCACGGCAAGAACATTCGAGAGAGAGCTATGGACCTCATCGCCATCGCTCATCCTAAATTTCGGCCCTGGCTGATGGAGACTGCCAGGAAGAGGGCTCTCATATACAAAGATCAGGTCTTCATTCCGGGAGAGAAAGGAATCTATCCAGAGGAGCTGGAGATCTTCAGGACCACCCGCAAAGGCCTAAATCTGCTTTTACGGCCTGCCAAGATCACGGACGAGTCGCTGCTCAAGGACTTCTTTTATGATCTATCGGAGGATAGCCTTTACAAGCGTTTCTTCTCAGTTCGAAAAGACATGCCTCACAAGAGGTTGCAGGATTTCGTAGCTGTGGACTACAGCAAAAAGATGGAGATTTTGGCAACGATTATGGAGAAGGAAAAGGAGATCATCATCGGCCTGGGACAGTATGAGCTTAATTCAGATATGCACTCGGCAGAGGTCGCCCTGGTGGTAAGCGACAAATTCCAGGGGCTTGGCATTGGCAGAGAGCTTCTCTCTTATTTAATCTACCTGGCAAAAAGGCAGGGCTTGCTTGGGTTTACTGGGGAAGTGCTGGTAGAAAATAGATCCATGATACGCCTCTTCGAGAAGATGGGATTTGATACCGAGAAGAGGAGCGAGGAGGATGTCTATGAGATGCGCATGTGGTTTAGCAAAAGAGGGGAGCGAGAATAGGAGAGTGGACAGAATATGAGAAAGCTCATAATAATAAGAATTGTGCATGCTCCTACTGATATGGGCTCTGCAGGAGCAGGGTTGGAAAAGGCAGGCATATCAACTCTGGGAAAGCAGCGCTGGCTGGAAAACCAAAAGAAGATTGAGAACTTCTGGCTGGAACTGGAAAAAGAGGTGGACGATCTGGGCCTGGACTTAAAGAAGCTGCGTATCTACCAGGACGGCCTGCCCTGCGCCGGGGCTCTGGGTGAGCGAATTGTGCGGGAGACGGCAGCCAAAGGCAGCAAGAACTATCAGATTGTGCAAAAGCTGATGGATAAGGGCGCCAGGATTGAGGCGACGGAGAGCCCAGATCTGCTCCGCCAGGAGTACGGCTACATCAAAGCTCTCCTGGAAGCCAAAAGCAATGAAGAGAGACGAGGGGCTGAGGAGCGATACAACCTTGTCAAGGACAAGCTCCTGGAAGAGAGGGATCTGTTCATTGCCCGAACCATCGATGCCACTCTTGCGGACGGCGAGACCGGGCTGCTCTTCATCGGTGCCTCGCACAACGTGCTGCCCAAGATAGCAGGCGATATTGAGATCAAGGCTCTGGATTAGGCGATCCTGGGCAGTCCAGAGCAAGAGGTGAGACGGCTTCTTGGGCTTGAGAATCTTCCCGAGATCGCATCGGTAGAGCCGATTGCAGGTGCCCTTATGGGGAAAAAGCAGATCGGATGGTCAAGCTTCAGGCTGTCAAGAGACAGAGGCCGGGGCAGGCGGGCGGGAAGCCGGGGTTATGGATTTCAAATTGAGTTCTCAGATCCCGTGAAGAGGCCTCTCGCAGTCGGGTACGGGGCGCATTTCAGTATGGGGCTTTTTGTGCCGGCAGATGAAGAGCGAATTTAAAATTAAATTTGGTCTATTGAGGTTGTGATTGTTGACTTTTCCTGTAATTTAGCCAAATATCAAAATCTTCTCAAACATTTGATGGATACTTTTTTAAATTAGAAGAACACTACCAGCTTCAATTTTGAACTAAAGAAAAAAAACTGTTACTGGGGCGAGGGTTGATGGATGAAGGGGAACTAATTAAAGAATTCATGCTGCTAACTGCAGCACTTAAATCTGAGCCTGCACAAACTTCAAATAAATTGCAGGAGGCCTTTGAGGTACTTGCTGATATTTTAGCATGGAACCCGCCTTCCAAATCGATTCTGCTCAGAAATAACATTCTCTTCCAAAGCGGATCTAATACTTCGCTGGATTTCGGTTATTAATGTAAAAATTAACAGGGACTGGACGTGGAATGGTGCCCGGTACCCTGCGATCCAGATCCAGCGCGGCAATTCTATTGTGGGCTCAGTGCGATTGCCAATGAGCGTAAATCCTTTGATCTTTTCAACGGTCGCAAGTTCAAAAGGAGCTGCGGGTACAATGGCGCAAGATGGAGATAACATCGACAGAAGCTGCACTGAAGTATTCTTCTTCGATACTGTTGATCCCAAGCCCAGATTGCCGCAGGAATTCCCTCATGAGCTTTTCCTCTCGTATACTGTCCGCCCTATGTTCAGGCATAAGCCAGATATAGCGGACTGGGATTTGGCGAACTGGGGTCTGGCGAATTGGGGTTTGGAGCTAAAGGTAAATCTGCCTATTGCTGGCTTTGTTAAAGATCCCTTGGGCGAAGACCTGGGAAAGGTACGTATCCTTCGAGCGTCCAACCTCACAAAGATCAGTGGTGTGTGCATTCCTCAACCCTGTCCGCCATGAATGAGGGATTTTCATCCTGCGAGCGCCATCAGCACCATGCACCTGCCTATCAAGGCAATATCAACAATTTTTTGCAAAGATTTATTGCAGTTCGCATTATGTCATTCCTTCGCACTCTCCAGCGCGCATGCACCTACGAGCGCTCGCATCCGCTCGGGCAAGGACCCGTCGGCACAGGAAAATACACTGGTAGTCGCAGAATTGGGTAGGACTTGAATCAGAGAGACTAAGTCCGCGCGCGGATGCCTGCGGGCGGACGTGGCCACTCGGACGGACTGGATGCACTTGTATTTAACATATAGCGGCCTGCCTTTTTTTGCCATGCGAGACAGGTGTTTGCTAGATCCGGCCCTAAATACAATTCCTTAAAGCACCTATGCTTACCTAAGCAGTTCTTTGTAAATACGTACTATTAAAATATAATCAAAATATAACCAAAAGATTTTTAAATTACGAATAGAGGTATTAAATGGGGATGTGGTTTTCATGGACATAGATAATATCAACTTGGATCAGGCGTTGAGCGCGATCACCAAGGAGCTCGAAAAGAACAGAGACAACTGGGAAGCATGGGCAGCCAAAGCAGATATTTTATATTCAATGGGATTATATGAAAATGCTATTCTGTGTTGTGATAGGTCTTTGGCCATAAATCCGGAAAATCCATTCACTGAGGCGACAAAAGCCAATGCGATCAATAAGCTTAAAAAGCGAAACGAAGACAATTGCCAATCATTTTAATTTATTTTTTCTTCCATGATATTTCCATGTTATAGGCAT
>JAQTXY010000141.1 GCA_028688535.1 Methanothrix sp.
CCAAGTGGCTGCATCCTGAGCTGGACATCGATCCGGAGAAGATATACAAAGAATATCTCGAGCAGTTCTTGGGACTTGGCTATCCAGAGGGGGTCGTGCTGGGGTATCCAAAGAATTGAGGGAAAATTGGACCGAGGACGCCGAAAGCAAGCCCGCATCTGGGCTTGATGCGATGATCCTCGCGCATATCTATTTTTCCCTGAATCACATCGTATTGATCAATAATTAAAGCGAATATCTTTGTGAATGCGAAATATGGCATCCTTGGCGGAGAGGTCGCCCAGGGGCAGGGCGGCATCGAAACGGATGATGAAGCCCTGGATGAAGTCCTGGAAGAGCGTTCTGGCCTGGTCGTACTCAGGGCGGTGGGCGGCAAACCATTCGTTGTTGTTGTTCTGGCGAAGGCTTTTCAGGAAGGAGAATATGGGCGGGAATTGAGACATGAGATAGACTATGGTTTTCTGGCTTTAGATAACTTTCACTTTATGGGCAATGATGGCGTCCAAGAGTGTATTGCTTCATCTAAACGACAACCTGTGCATCATCTTGATCTGGGTGGATAACTGAGCTTTCCAGTGCATTCACTTTCATAGCCTCGCCTGGCGTTTTAGTAAAAGAGATCGCGAACCTCAATTCTTATTTAATTTCGGTTGAATTAGCAGCAAGTATTAAATAGTTTTATAACGCTTAATAGTTATATTATGACCGAATTCGTCAAAAAAAGTTCCGAACCGCAAAGCTTTGATCTGATGAGCATTCTTTATGAACATACATGTGATGCGGAGGATGACCGCGATTGCAGTATCATGAAACACTTAATTCTGGCCGAGATACGCCGATCCAATGCACCAGCCTGGGTAGCTTTGGAACTAGAGAAAAAGCTGGAATGCCGAGGATGCTACAATGCCTTGGCCAAGAGATCAGTCGTTTATCCAGTGTGCCAAGCTCGGGATAAATTCTCGGCTGACTCCATAGGATATAAGCCGGAAAATCGGACAAATCCTTTAAAAGCGTAACGCCGTTTGATGAACCGCAAGATTGTTGACTCCTTTTTTCGCGCATGTTATAGATATTTCTATGCGCGCTGCATGACTAGAGGCCCTTTTGTCTCTTTAGAATCATTTTTGCTCACCTAATGATAGTAACATTTAATTACTGGATTCGCGTAACTATCATAGTTGCAATAAAATCATAAAACCGATAACGAGGAAAATCTTATGTGTCAGATGGAAACGCAGATGGGAAAACATATGGGAATGGGAATGAAGCATATGGGAATGGTGCATCAAATGGGCGGAAGCGAGGGTGGTTTTCCGCTTATTGGGGACAAGATGCCCAGGATGGAAGTCAAGACCACTCATGGCATGATGACCTTGCCAGATGCCTTCGCTGGAAAGTGGTTTGTGCTCTTTAGCCATCCTGCAGACTTTACACCAGTCTGCACAACGGAATTTGTGGCCTTTGAGAAGAGGCGAGAGGAGTTTCTGAAGCTCAATTGCGAACTGATCGGCCTGTCTATTGATCAGGTCTTCTCCCATATGAAATGGACCCAGTGGATTAAAGAGAATCTTAAGGTAGAGATCAAGTTTCCCATCATTGCCGATGATCAGGGAAAAATTGCCCAGAGAATGGGCATGATCCATCCAGGAAAAGGAACCAATACGGTTCGAGCCGTCTTCATCGTCGACCCAGAGGCAACCGTCCGCTTGATACTCTTCTATCCCCAGGAGGTAGGCAGGAATATGGATGAGATATTAAGGGCAGTGAAGGCTTTACAGGTTGTGGACAAGAACAAAGTAGCAGCTCCTGCCAACTGGCCCAACAATGAGCTTATCGGCGATCAGGTGATCATTCCGCCCCCAGGCGATGAAAAAACGGCGGCTACCAGGAAGACGGGTGGCGATATGGTCTGCGAAGACTGGTGGTTCTGCCATAGGAAGCTCTGATTTTACCGGGATATATCTATATCCTAGTAAGTCCTTTTTGAGGGCATGATATTGCCTACGAGCATAACCGAGTAGCAGCGACCTGTTTCCCTGTCTCTCAGGATCGCACGCATATCATATAAATAAAAAAATATTATATATTGTGAGCCGCACTATAATGCTTTTGTTATTAATTAGATTTTTTTCCGTTATTTGCTGTGTTGATTAACTGAAACAATTTTATTATTTTGAATGCCCACAGCTTTGCACTGTATGCCATCACAATCTGACTATTCACAATGGTACTCGATATGGTCGCTCATGTGTTCGTATCCCCACTCGCAGAGCTGGTCTAGAATCGGTATCAGGGATTTTCCGGTTTCCGTGAGTGAATATTCTACTTTAGGCGGGACTTGTGCGTAGACCTTTCTGGTTATAAGACCATCTTCCTCAAGTTGGCGAAGCTGTTTCGTAAGCATCCTTTGGGTAATTCTGGGTTGTACCCTGTCCAGTAACTGGCTAAAACGTAGCGTCTCATCATCTAGCTCATACAGGATAAGCGGTTTCCATTTGCCCCCAATCACATCAAGAGTGGCATCCATTCCCCAGTTATATTTATGCTTATTTGGATTTTCGTCCATTAGTATCAATCCTGTTAGTATGTAACATAATTGTTTGTACGCCTTATTTATATCTTATGTTCTTATGGATTGATAAAGAAAACGCGATCAAGATATCGAGGATCATACAAATGAGCAAGAATGTATTGGTATTGTCCGCCAGCCCGAGGAAAAGCGGAAACTCCGACCTGTTGTGCGATCAGTTTATGCTTGGAGCAAGAGACGAAGGCAACCATGTGGAAAAGATCTATTTAAGCGACAAAGAGATAGGATACTGCACTGGATGCGAGTCATGCTATACCAGCCATAAGTGTGTTCAGCAGGACGACATGGCGGAAGTCCTGGAAAAAATGATCGCCGCGGATGTGATCATGATGGCAACGCCTGTTTATTTTTATACAATGAACGCGCAGATGAAAACGTTAATAGACAGAACCTGTCCCAGATATACTGAAATCAGCAATAAGGAGATGTATTTTATTGTGACTGCTGCAGATAATAGAAAGCAGGCAATGGAAAGGACTCTAGAAGGATTCAGAGGATTTACTTCTCTCCTGAGCGGAGCAAAAGAAAAGGGCATTATCTATGGAACTGGTGCCTGGCATATGGGAGACATTAAAACAAGCAGAGCAATGGCTCAGGCGTATGCGATGGGAAAGACAGTATGATTTAAATTACGGTCTACAAACAGAGAGCATCCCATCTGATCAGCGAACGGAAGGTTTAAGAAAGTGATATCTCCTATCGTCTGGCTGGGCTAAGCGAGAGCAATAATTGAGATGATTTGAAATGTCCCTGGTCATTGCACTGGCAGCCAGCCGGGAGGCTGTAATTGGAGCCGACAGGCGAGCCATCGCTTTTTTAGGTTCCTGCCCAAAGTTGGAAGAAGAGCTTTACTCCGGGCTGATCAAGAATGACCAGCAACTCCAGGACAGAGCCAGAGAGCTTGGTGCCGTTTTACAGATAACCAATAGCAAGGAGAAGGTCTGGACGCGGGGGGATCTGCTAGTGGGAGAGGTAACTGAGATCTCTTTTGAGCTATGCAGGCGGCGGAGAATCTATCTTGCACCCGGAGCCAGCCTGCAGGTAGATATCACAAGTGGCAAGGTCGCAGATGCAAATTTAGATGTTGCTGGCTGTGCCATTGCGGGCCGCGAGGAAACTGGTCGCAAAGAAGCATGCGGCGAGGCGAGGATCAGAGCCTGGAACGGCGTAGGGTGCACAGTCTATGGAAACCGCTTCACCCAGAAGCTGGCTTACGATGAGGTTGGCCGGGCGAGCGGAAGGGTGAACGAGGCCCTAATCAAGAGCATTCTGGCAAAAGCGGGGAATAGTTCTGCATCAGTAAGCCGGGAATGCACTGTTCTGCATAGCGATATCAAGCAGTCCGATCCTAAAGCCGCCCTTCTAAAGGCTCTTGAGGAGGACTGCAATGAGAGTGGCTGGAGGCTATGCGCTCCGCAGTGATACTGGCTGGCGGTAACGGCCGCCGCCTGGGATCGGAAAAGGCGCTCCTGGAGTTTGAGAACAGGCCACTGATTTGCTGGACGGCAGAGAAGCTTTCCCTTGCTGTGGATGAAGTAGTAGTAGTAGCGCGGGATGAGGCTCATGCCGAGCGCCTGCAAGAGATAACCACTAATTTTGCTCTCCAGTCTGCGCCAGGAGTTATCTTCACCTGGGATCGCGTAGCTGGATTTGGGCCGGTGGCCGGCCTTTCTGCCGGGATGGAGAAAGCCCGTGGAGACTTTGCCTTCGCCACGGGATGTGATCTGCCTTTTTTAAACCCCCAGGTTATCGAGCGACTCTTCGAGCTGGTCAATGAAGATGAGGTGGGCTATGATGCAGCAGTCCCGGTACAGCCTAACGGATTTTTCGAGCCGCTTCACTGCGTCTATCACCGGGAGAAGATGCTCTCCGCCTGCGAGAGAGCTCTCGAGAGAGAAGAGCGCAGAATTCATGCGCCGCTACAAGAGCTGAGTGTCCGGCTGATTCATGTAGATCTGCTGCGCCCCTTTGACCCTGATCTTCTCAGCTTCTTTAATCTGAATACCAGAGAAGATCTGGAAGAGGCCAGAATGTTCTGGCTGGCCTCCAAGAAGCACCAATATCTTTGCAAACATGAATGCAATGTTTCAGACGTAGTGCTTTAGGATCTGATAAATCGTATAGACTATCACAACAAAGAGCACAATGCGCATCAGCCACCAGAAGGTGTTCCAGAGTATCACGGCAGTTAAAACCGCCAGCAGTATCAGGACCAGATTCTTCTCGCGGCTTAAGGCGGGGCGCGGCAGGCTAAAATTACGCCTTTGCATACCTGACCCATCAACAACCGTAGTATTAATTGTTTTTCCTTACGAACCAAAAGCATTATACATCCCCATTCCTCTGTGAGGGTGGTGAATGTGCATTGGATAAGCTTGAGCTGGTGATGAGGAATACTGAAGAGATAGTGACGGTAGACGAACTTAAGGGCCTTTTGGAGCAGAGCCGCAGGCCACGCGCTTATGTGGGCTACGAGACGAGCGGCAAGGTGCATCTGGGCCACATGCTCACTGCCAACAAGCTCCTGGACCTGCAAAAGGCGGGCTTTGACGTCGTAGTCCTCTTAGCTGATCTGCATGCCTTCCTCAATGAGAAGGGCACCCTGGAAGAGGTGCGCAAGATTGCCGACTACAACCGGGACTGCTTCATGGCTCTGGGCCTGGACCCGGAGAGGACGCAATTCGTTTACGGCACTGACTATCAGCTCAAGCCGGACTATATGCTCAAGATACTGCAGATGGCCAGGAATACCACCCTCAACCGCGCCAAGCGAAGCATGGACGAGGTAAGCAGGAATGCGGAGAACCCCATGGTCTCCCAGATGATTTACCCGCTCATGCAGGCCATTGACATCGCTGATCTCAAAATCGACCTGGCGGTAGGCGGCATCGACCAGAGGAAGATTCACATGCTGGCCCGCGAGGAGCTGCCCCGCCTGGGCCTGCCTGCGCCGGTGTGCATGCACACGCCTCTCATCGCCGGCCTGAATGGAGAGAAGATGTCCTCCTCCAAGGGAAACAACATCGCAGTGGATGAGCCGGCAGAGGAAGTGGAGAAGAAGATCAAGAGCGCCTTTTGTCCTGCCAAGGTGGTGGAGAACAATCCGGTGCTGGCCATCTGCAAGTACCACGTCTTCCCCCGGATTGAGGCAGGGATGACCATCAAGAGGCCGGCCAAGTTCGGCGGGGATGTCTCCTATCAGAACTATGAGGCAATGGAAGCAGACTATGTGAGCGGGGCTTTGCATCCCATGG
>JAQTXY010000142.1:0-3208 GCA_028688535.1 Methanothrix sp.
CTTGCAGGGGCCGACAATGGGGGGAGGAGCATCTACTGCCGCGGTGAGATGGCATCTGGCTGCGGGACTGAAAGTCTATGCCACAGCGTCGGCTGCAGCAACTATTAATGATAATTTGCAGCGCGTAGCGGCTTTGGGCGTCACGATTCAAGAGGAGGCACCCATCGGGGCGCAGGTCATTGAAACAGGGGATATAGACATTGCCGCACTGGCCCGTGCCCTGCAGATCTTCGATATTGATATGCCTGCAGATATGGCTGTAGCCGTACAGGATCATGGCTTTTCACCAGAGCGGTCAAATCGTCTGGTTCGTTTTGAGCATCTGACTGATGCCATCCGTTCCGGCGGGAGACTGGAGGCTTTCGCTTATAGGCAGCCTCCGGCGGCCATGACCAGGATGCTGGCCGTGCAGGGTGCTCTGGTAGAGGCAGGAATAAAGCCGCTTCTCATGGATACCGGCCCGGCAGCCATATTTGGGGCAGCTCTCGATTTGCCGGATGAGTCGCCTGCGCTCATCATTAATTTCGGGAACGGTCATACTGTGGCTGCCATCCTGGCCGATGGCCGGATCATTGCCCTCTTCGAGCACCACACCTCTGAGCTTTCCCTGGAAAAGTTGGAGCAGTTCACAGAAAAGCTGTGCGACGGAACATTAAAGAGCAGTGAGGTCTTCGATAATGGAGGCCATGGGGCCTATATCGATAGCGTTCCCGGTGAGATAGAGACAACGCTGGTCACTGGACCACGCAGGCAGACGTTTCTTGGCAGCGGTGCCCTGAAGGGCGCCAAGGCGGCAGCTCCCGGCGGTGATATGATGATTACGGGATGCATTGGCCTGGTAAATGCCTGGAAGAGAAAAGAGGATTTATGGAGATAGGCAGAGGCGCAGAAGCTGTCATCACTCTTGAGAATGGAGTAGTCAAGAAGGAGCGGCATGCCAAGAGCTACCGGCAGCCGGCACTCGATGAACGTATTCGTCAGGAGAGGACCTTGCGAGAAGCAAGGATCATGTCCGATGCCCGCAGGCATGGGGTTCTCACGCCCATTATTTCCGATGTATCTCGCTTTGATCTCAGAATGGAGAGAGTGATGGGCGAGAAGCTGAAGGATGTGATCTCTCGGGAGCTATCTGAGATGGTGGGGGAGACGGTAGGAAAGCTGCATCGTGGCGGGATTGTTCATGGGGATCTGACCACCTCCAACATGATCCTCACGCGAGGCAAGATCTGCCTCATCGACTTCGGCCTGTCATTTTATGAGAAGACTGTGGAAGCGCAGGGGGTGGATGTGCATGTCTACTTCCAGACCCTGGAGAGCACCCACGACCAGCCCCAAGAATTGATTGAGGCCTTTGTGGCCGGATATGCCCGCACCTATTCTCAGGCAGAGGCAGTCTTGCAGAGGGTCAAGGAGATCAAGGCGCGAGGCAGATATCTGTGAAGGCAGATGCTTGGGAATTCGATCATCAGCAACTTTATGTAGGAAATGATTGATTACCTTTAATTTAAATCCCAAGGTGATAACCCAATGGCTGAAAATGATGTCGTGTTCGTCGGCAATAAGCCAGTGATGAACTACGTGCTGGCAGTGGTTACCCAGTTCAACAACGGCGCTAAGGATGTCAGGATCATGGCCAGGGGCCAGGCGATCTCCCGGGCGGTGGATGTGGCAGAGGTCTCAAGGTCTCGCTTTCTGTCGGATGTCGTTGTGAAAGGCATCTCCATTTCTACAGAGGTCCTCAATACCGAGCGAGGTGAGACCAATGTCTCAGCAATTGAAATTATCCTTGGTAAATGAAATTAAAATAAAAATAATAGTGAGATTGTTATCTTGACAACCACAGTAGGTGTCATATCCTCGGGCCGGGGAGAGAATTTGCGCTATATTCTGCAGGAAGAGCGCAGCGGTCGGCTGCCAGCCCGGGTGGGAATAGTCCTGGCCGATCAGCCGGATGCAGGGGCTCTTCAAATTGCCAGGGAGTATGGCGTTCCCGCCCATTTTGTCGATCCTGCAGGCCTTCGTCGGGAGGAGTACGATAAGCAGCTCATCGCCCAGCTGGAGGCGAAGGGCGTAGAGCTGGTAGTTCTCACCGGCTACATGAGGATTTTGTCTGCCCAGTTCGTTCGCTATTACAAAGACCGGATTCTGAATATCCATCCGGCACTCCTGCCCTCATTTCGGGGTATGGATGCCTTCTCTCAGGCCCTGGATTACGGTGTCAAATGGACGGGAACGACGGTTCACATCGTGGATGAGGACGTAGACCACGGCCCCATCATCTACCAGAGGCCGGTGCGCGTTTTAAAGAACGATACTCATGATAGCCTCAAGGCCAGAATTCAGAGGGCGGAGTACAAAGCCTATCCCAGAGCGATAAAGATGTTTATAGAGGGAAAGCCCAAAGTGCAGGGAAGAACTCTGATCTGGCAGACTGAGGAGATGTCTGAGGAGAAATAGCATGGAAAATTTATGGGCCCCCTGGAGAATCGATTACATCTTAAGCGCAAAGCCGAAGGGCTGCATATTCTGCGATAAGCCCGCCGAGAAGAAGGACGAAGACAACTATATTCTTTACCGGGGCAAGTATCACTTCATCATCCTCAATGCTTTTCCCTACAACAACGGCCATATGATGGTCGTTCCCTACCGGCACACCGCCACCCTATCTGGCTGGGCGGCAGAGGAGCAGCAGGAGATGATGCAGCTTGCCGATCTGTGCGTGGATCTGCTCAAGAGGACCATGCGCCCGGACGGCTTTAATCTGGGCATCAACATGGGCCTGGTGGGGGGAGCAGGCGTTGCCGATCACATCCATCTGCACATCGTGCCCCGCTGGAATGGAGACACCAATTTCATGCCCGTGCTATCCGACAACAGGGTGATATCGGAAGCGCTGGGGGCGACTTACAAGAAGCTGAAAACGGCTCTTGATGGTATGAGTCAGGACTGAAAAAAATTTTCGCATTAAATATCCAGATTTAGTCAATGACCCCCTCCACTGAATAGCGAAGAGCCAATTCTTTTGTCTATCCTAACTTCTCGTTCCTTACAGGAGAGCAGCTTTCATAATGGCCGCAAGACCGGCTCGGTTAGGCTTTTGCAAAGCGCGATTCTTGTTGCTGCCGAATGCCTGCTCACACCTGGTGTCTGAAACTTCAGCAACTTAGGCGAAAACAGATTAATATTATGAGGTCTTTTCGAGAGGTTA
>JAQTXY010000142.1:3308-5795 GCA_028688535.1 Methanothrix sp.
CGGCTCGGTTAGGCTTTTGCAAAGCGCGATTCTTGTTGCTGCCGAATGCCTGCTCACACCTGGTGTCTGAAACTTCAGCAACTTAGGCGAAAACAGATTAATATTATGAGGTCTTTTCGAGAGGTTATGTGGTTCCGGGAGGACCGGGAAGCGCTCGAAGCGCCTCTGAACAGCGAAAACTTCTGCTAAGACAGACGCACTTTTAAAAGAACTCCGAGAGAGTTGAGGACCCTCTCGAAAACGGCCAATTTTTCGATATCTACAGAGGGCGAAAAATGGCCGCCATTTCCACGGCTGAAAAGTCGTAGCCACATTGAAGCCCGGGATCGACTTGCCGGCATGAACGGCTTGGCAGGATGGAGCCGGTTAGCTGTGAATTGCAGGCTATCATGGCAGCCGTTTAACTTGCCGGTGAAAAATGAGATGGGGTTAGAAATTATTCACACGCATGGCAGCCAGTCAACGCTGATAGCTCCGCAGGTGGAATTGCCCCAAAGCTGGATGAACTTCTCGATGGAGAAGACGCCGGTCAGGTCTTCGACCGATCTGCCGTACTCGGCATGGCGGCCCTTGAGTTGATCGTCAGCTTTTGGATCGCGGGAAATCCAGCCGATGTGGGCAACGCCAATTACGTTACTGTTGAGGTTGGCTTCGAGAACACCAGTGCAGCAGGGCGTTCCACCAACATTCAAGAAATCATATGTCTCATACATCCTGGTCTTGACTTCTGTGGTCTTCTGCAAGTGCTCAGCATGGGTATACATCTCTGTCATAACGGCCCCAATCATATAATTCTGAATGCACAATTTCTCAACCCACTTTTGGTCGTAGGTGCCGGTTTGGTAAGATACGGGCATGTACTCGAACTCAGCTTCCTTTGTGAAGTTAATATAATCCATCTCAGGGATATTTGTGGGGTACAGAAAATAACATCCCACAAAGATTCCTTTTTCGGGATCGAAATACAAAGGATGGCCATCCTTTGAAAGCTGCCTTTCTGCCTCCAGCTCAGTCTTTTCCATGAGAACATTTCCTGAGCCCGATTCCTTCTCTACCAATTTGTCTCCGGAAAAACCCCACTGAGTAGAAACAATCATTTCCACATTTTTATAACCTACGCCCTTAACGGATGCCTTTTCGTACATGTAGTTTGCAGCTCCAGCCATGCCGATTAGTGCAATAGCTAACACTGCTAAAACGACAAGTCTTTTGGTCATATTCCCTCCTACACGAATGAGCTTGATGAGATCTCTAGTGCTATAAGATTAACCGTGAAGATTCAAATTGTTGCCATCATGAGGTCTAGCTTCATGCTTTCATGCCGCTTATAGGATCGCATCCGCACTGAGCCAGATCTGGCCGCATGTCCGTATCCTGGGAGCGGCTCCGGCTCTCCTCGAATCGCAGCTCGCTTGTGCTATGTCGGTCGGGGGTCATTCGTGCCCTAATGGGCACCGTGAGGTAGGCCTACCTATAACTGCTATCGAGAAAGGAGATAGATGGGCATCTGCAGCTATTCAGAAGCTTTGAGAGTCTCACCTTTTGATGCCAATTCTCGCTCCTATTTTTGCTCTATTGCTTTATCAACGGAGGGTTCCAGCTTTCGCTGCAATCTCCCTGTCCACGACGTTTATCGTTTCACCAGGCTCGATGCCCCCTGAGAGCTTTCTATAAGTATCACTGTCGAGCGAATCTGCTAGGGCCTTCTGAACATCCTTCATCATTGAGTTCACCTTATCGGACAGGGCGGTACCCTTTAGCCCCTCGCCAAAGACTGCATCCCTCTCCTTCAGGAACTCCCTATGGATTTCTGTGATCTTTATAGGATCGAGTTCGGGGACAATGAAGCTGGCATGGGCAACCATATCCTTTACGGAGATCTCCCTTGCAATCTCTTCTGGGTCTCTCGACTCCGTCCCGCGCATCAGCCTGGGCACCGAAGAATAGACCCCCTGTATCTTCTTGAACAGGTCGCTAGCGTTTGCGCCTACTGCAACTGGCATGGCAGCAGGGGCTACAGGTGCTGCGGAGACTGCTTGAGATATGCTACATGGGAGGTATATGGTTGCAAGCCATAAAGGATAGCTTTTGCCCCATGTGCCATAAACGATATTGCTGAACCAATATCCTCTGACGTAATAGTTAAGCGTCGTCAGTGCCGAGAACAGGAACCTGTTTGCAGCCTGGTGACATACTCCATCCACTGCATAGGGACCGACTCCTGCTGTATCCGGTAAGCCGAACATGGGCAGCCTGTAGCAGTTTGCTACTTTATACAAACCAACCCCTGAACATATATCCCTCCGGTCATCAAGACTTTCGTGTCCTCCAAAGCAATCGAAATACTGGCCGTTATCTCGACAATAGACAAACGTGTGATCCGCGAGATCTCCGAGCTTGTAAGCCATACCCACTAGCGTTTCCATTAATTGATATCTCCTTTAATTAATGCCATGAGTTGCGACCTAATATACTTTTCTCAAAAAT
>JAQTXY010000143.1 GCA_028688535.1 Methanothrix sp.
TTTCGGCGCTCAAAAATGAGAACGCAGGGGTAAGGGAGTATGCTGCAAAAGCTTTCAGCTATCTTCAAGACCCCAGGGCTGTAGTTCCGCTGATTCAGGCTCTCAAGGATGAGGACAACTCTGTTCGGAAACATGTTGTCCTGGCTCTAGGCAATCAAAATGATGGCCGGGCCGTCGATCCATTGATTGAGGCTCTTGGGGATGAAGACGGCTATGTCCGTGAGTTTGCTGCAGTGGTTCTTGGGGCACTGGGAGACACAAGAGCCTTTGATCCTCTGATTCAGGCTCTTAACGATAGTGATATCAATGTGCGAGAAGGTATCGCTGGTGCTCTGGGCATTCTCAATGATAGCAGAGCTGTTGGCTCGTTGATTCTGGCTCTCAATGATACCGACAGCGATGTAAGATCGAGGGCGGCCCAGTCTCTCGGCCTTCTTCGTGATGGCAGAGCAGTCGGCCCATTGATTCAGGCTCTCAGTGATAGCGACTGGCAAGTCCGAAGTGAGAGTGCAAAATCTCTAGGTGTTCTCAATGACCCTAATGCTGTCGGTCCATTGATCCAGGCTCTCAATGATAGCGACAGTGATGTCAGAATGGGCGCTGCCCAATCTCTCGGCAATCTCAGCGATAGCAGAGCCATAGGTCCATTGATCCTGGCTCTCAATGACAGCTATTGGGATGTGCAAACGATTGCTGCATCGGCTCTTGTTAGGATAGATGGGATCGATCCATTGATTCTGGCAATGAACGATAGCAGCAGTGATATCAGAGGCAGAGCAGCTCGCGCACTCGGCGAACTTAAAGATCGTGGAGCAGTTGGGCCGCTGATCATTGCTCTTAATGATAGCAGCGTGTTGGTTCGATCCAGCGCTGCATCGGCTCTTGGCGAACTGAACGATAGCAGAGCCGTCGACTCATTGATCCTGGCTCTCAATGATAGCGATTATGATGTCAAAAGGTTTGCCGCATCGGCTCTGGGAAGGATCAAGGATGCCCGAGCAGTAGAACCGCTGATCCTGGTTCTCCAGGACAACTATAGTGGTGTGCGATCCAGTGTTGCTTTGGCTCTAGGAGAACTGAAATGCAGCAGAGCAGTAGAACCATTGATTCTGGCACTCCAGGACAACTATAACGTGGTACGATATGGCGCTGCCATAGCTTTAGGAAATATCAACGATCGCAGATCCGTTGGTCCATTGAGGCAGGCTCTCAATGATAGCGACGGTGATATCCGAGAGGCAGCCAAAAGGTCAATAGATGCTCTTGGCAAGCTCACTGCAGAGGAAGCTGGTGATATCTGACTCACACAATAATTACATATTAAACGGAACCAATTTATACAAGTAGTCCTTTCAATGCTTAGTGGTCTTTGGTTAAGGAGGGATAGTTTGGCTGAGAAAGAGATGAGGAACTTTGCCCTGCGGGACAAGGATGGTAACGAGATAGGAGTCTTTACCGGGAAGGCACCGAGACAAGCTGCTCTGAAGGCTGCCAATCGTGGTCACACGGATATCCGACTTCGGGAACGTGGCACAAAGAAGGTGCATATTTTTACCGGCGAGCGTGTGCAAATAGAGAAACCAAAGGATGCACCTGCTTGGATGCCGGCGGAAATCTGGAAGCCCAAGGTCAAAAAGGTGGGTATGGAATATTTAGATAAGCCAGAGACAGGTGTGGAAAAGATAGTGGTGGTCAAGCGCAGAAAGTAGCCATTCTCATCCATCTAGAGTCAGTTCATTTCACTTTTTTGCTTCCGGATTTCAGCCCAATTTCTTCCTGCTTTGCTATTGGTGCGATTATTGCCATTGCCCTTAAGAGACAGTCGCGCAGGCTTTGGTAGGTTTTCTCACAGATAACTCAGGAAATGAATATTGCTTACGTCATTTGTTGAAAATAGAAAGACTTAAATACGTTGAACGACGTTTAAGTGTATAATTAATTTAGAATAGGTGGTAACTCATGAAGATACGAATAATCAGTTCTCGCGAAGAGATCAACTCGATAAGACCGAATGAAAAAGCAGTCCATCTTGCATTTAGAGCATCCAACGCGGACTTCCTCAACCTGCTTCAGAAAGCTCCTCGACTTCAGATGGTGCAAGTCCCGCCATCCTACTTGAGAACTATGTCCAAAGCTATTGAGGCTTTCCTGGAAATACAGGGTATCAAACTACTGGAAGGAGATGTATGGGGTCATCGCAAGGATCTCGATGAGTACTTCACCATCGAGGATGCTGTTATCAGAGAGATCCGGTCTCTGGCAAGCAATGGTGCCAGCATAGACAATGTCGCCAGGAAAGCCAGGATTAGCCCGCAACTCATCAAATATATTGCTGCGACCAAGATGACTGCTTGAGCTTGACCAATGCTTTAATTGGAGAAAAAAAGGTGCGCATGATATCAAGATTGCAGCGGCGGTCTGCTAATCTGCAACGCTGTAAATTACGCGAACATAGGCAGTGACCTCTGCCATGCCTTTTGGAATGTAATTGCCTGCGAAGAAGCCATTCATTCTGTGGAATGGCTGCATCCAGAACGTATGATGCATCCTCATAGGCATATCCCAATTATACGTCGGGCCAATCTCTATATCGGGATATTTTGGCTCTTCTATTTCTAACGCTTTTCCCAGACTTAGCCCAAGGCTGGATGTATAATCCTCTGCAATCGCTTTGGCGTCATCCAAGGCTTTCTTCCTGGCTTCATCCACCGCCTTGTTTGATTCGCTTAAGGCATAACCCAAAATAGCTGCATTTGCACCATTTGACTTGGCAGTATCAATCACCTTTTGGGTTTTGTTTGAATCAGTGGTTTCCAGTTTGATAATGACCTGCTCAATAGCTGCATTTGTGACTACATCCTTACAGATGGTAGTATTATTAACGGTATTGCATACCATTCTGTAACTGCTCGTATAGCCTTTGCGTCTATCCTGCATTATTTCTTCTTTTTTTACTCCCTCTGCAATAAGGGATTTCACTGTTGCGTTCAACAATTCTGAATTGCTTACTGCTGCCAAAGTGGAGTCATTGCTATCATTTTGAGCACTAACTGAAATGATTGCTACGTCCGCAGGAACCTGTACGGTGCCTACGCCTGTTACTCGAAGCGAACCATCCTGTGCATAAGCTGTGGCCAAACACAGCACTAATGATACAAATCCTATCAAAGAAATTAGCTTCAAGCCCATTTCATTGCCTCCATATGACCGTTTTAAGATTGATGTTCCTTTCACCTCAAATCGATACTTATTTCCCCAATTCATTTCTTTGTATGTTATTTATAGTTTTCTAAGGACAATCCTATCTCCGCTGGATATGTGTTTGAATATCTCCAATCCCTGTGTGATCTTTCCGATATGGTTCACTGATGAATAGGGCTGGGTCTTGCCAAAGAAGATGCAAAATGCCGGGCCAGGCGACCAGTAGCAAACATCGCCTGCAACTGCAGTGGGCGACGGATTCTCATTGTCCATCTGCAAAGGCACGTCGAAGTAAACCTCCTCGCCCCAGAGGTTGGCTATACCCTCAATGGGAAGCGCATCAAAGAATGCTTCTCTTGTCTTGGGATTTCTTTCGTCCAGTTTTGCCAGGGCCTTTCCTTTTCCCATAATCTCGATCTCTATGATTCTCATTACTTTCACCCCGCGCGGCAAATCTACTCATAGCCGCTGGTGCTACTATGCTTTAGACCGCCCGGCCAAACTCTCTTTTGACTACTCCCGGCGGGCGGATCCATCCCCTCAACTATTGATGATTCAATTTGATCTATCTTCTCAACAGGCGGATATGCAGTCTGTCCGAGTAATTGATGCCCAGGTTTAGCGCCAGATCCCAGGCCGTTCGGGCTTGCGGCATACCCTGATCTGTGCCGTAGGCCATAATCCAAGTCCTCTCTTTTTCCAGAGCGGGGACAATATCTCGCAATAATTCTGAAGTCCAGCACCAGGGTGCATTGCCCAATACAAATTTGAGGTGAACATTCTTTTTCCCTGCCCAAAAGTCGAGATGAAAGTTCGATCCCCGCTTGGGGCTGACTACTGCATAATGGATCTTTTCCAGGATATCTTGCGCAATGGGATTGGTGCCGTTGGTCTCAATATGAATCTCATTTCCCTGGCTGTGCAATAATGATATCAATTCCGACATCTGCTCCATCTGCAGGGTAGGCTCCCCTCCGGTGATGACTACCATCCTACTTGTGATGTTCTTTATCACCTCTTCTATGGATAATTCCTGGATGGTCCGGTCGTACGTGTCGCATCCCTGGCAGCGAAGATTGCAACCGGCCAGGCGAACGAAGGTGGCGGACCTTCCCATGGCTGGGCCTTCACCTTGTATGGAGTAAAATATCTCTATCAGGCGCATTCGCTGTTTCTCTTATCTCAACTTAGATAAATGCTATCCTATCAAATTTTTTTGATATCTGACCAAAAAATATATAAATCATAAATGGTAATTATTTAAGATTATAGTTATGCTGGATCTGCGAAGTCGGTTTGGGTCGGGTAAGCATGATACGGATTGGAATAGAGGTCAGCAGAATAAATTTGCATAGCGACCTTCTTGAGCATCCGGGAAGGTACTTCTTCATCCTTCTGGCAGATAGCCGGGCTTCTCTATGCATTCGAACTTGTGATGCTCAGGGCGAGAATATTCAAGCGCATATCATTGACGGCTTTTCTTTAGACGAGGAAGGAAACCTCTATTCTGTCTTCGAAGGCGGCATCAATGATGCTATTTTGGAGCATTACGACCAAAAGATACATTCGTTTGATGGGGATGAATACCCCCTCTCTTCTCATCTGATGCATATGATTTCCAGGATGCCAGATCTGGTGGATTGGATCGTCTCATCAATTCTCTCGGAAGGAAATAACCTGGTCATCTATTCCCTGGATTCCTGTGATCGATAATAATCTCCTTGTAGTAGTAATGTTAATTCAATAACAGATGATCATAAGAGATTTGGCAAAATGCAGATACTTTCGGGCGACGGATAATACTCTTATCTGCGAGCTACTTCACCCTGGCAGGGAGGGGCTGGATCTCCCCTACAGCATCGCACATGCCGTTTTACAGACCGGCGCGACATCCCTTCCTCATCGGCTGAAAACCTCTACTGAGGTCTACTTTATCCTGGAGGGTGAGGGTGAGATGCACATCGATACCGAGATGTCCCTAGTTCGAGCCGGGCAGGCTATCCTGATTCCACCCGGATCCTGGCAATATATTCGAAATACGGGAGACGTTATTCTTAAATTCATTTGCCTGGTCAGCCCCTCCTGGCGCTCAGATGATGAAGAGATTGACGATTCTCACTTTGTGAAGCATAAGGAAACATGAAATTTGGGAAGGCGAATGGAGATGCATATGCAAAACAGCGATGAATTCTTGAGAAGAGAGGTGGCCCGTGTCAGGGAAGAGCGAAGGCTCTCTGGACTGGAGGGCCTCGTAGGAGGGCTACAGGCCGTAATTATCAACACCGAGAAGCATCTGCAAAAAGCTGCCGTCGAGGAGCTCATCAGATATAGCGGCCTTCAAATTCAGGAGGCATTTGCGGATCGAGAGCACAAGACCTGCGTTCTCAAAGTCCCAGGCTCAGATAAGTTTCGCTCGGCTGATATCCTTATCCGCTCCAGGCTAAAGGGCATCAATCCATTCAGCGAATTCAACACTGCTCCACAGACCAGTGATCATCCTAACACTCGTCTGGAGACCTTTGTCTTTGAGACCTATGATATCAAGAAATATGTCTCTTTACAATCC
>JAQTXY010000144.1 GCA_028688535.1 Methanothrix sp.
CGGCGATTCTTGCATGGTTTGGATTGCAGGTTGCGACGCCTCATCGGCCCAATTCTTTATGCATTACTACTATTTAAAGGTTGCTCTTCAGCAGACCTCTTGCGCGTCGATTATTGGACCAACTCAAAAGGAGTTCGTGCTATTTATAGCTTTCGAGTCACTTGGACTTAACCATGAGGAGAAGTCGCGAAGGAGACACGAAAACTTGAACTCTTTTCGGCAGCCATTGTGATCGAAACTCGTATTTAAGGATTTTGGCACCTCCATGCTCCCCAGGTTTTAATCCGGAGGCTGAAAGCGAATCCTACGAGCCCATCGCATCGGCCTCCTCTCCAAGGGGAGACCTGTATTTATAGGTAGCGCACCAAAAAGGCTACAAAGCATAGTAATAATATCCGCCAGGAAGGCGCCAGCTTCTTCCGATATGCAATCGACAAACGGACCGACCGCAAAGGATTTCACTTTGGCCGCGTCGTCTCGCGCCCGGACAGGCTCTTCGGGCAGAAGAAGAACCGCTGCATGCTACTGCATGAATCCACTAGAAAGAAGCTGGATTGAGGTGAGAAAAAAAAGGACAGATCCTCTTGGCGGCTGTCCCACGGAGAAAGTCATCCAAGCAATCGCGAAGTGACTATCCCGCTCCGCCCACTGTCGCCTCGGCCACCAGGAGGTGCGGCGATCCGTCGCTCACGGGCACGAGCTGCCCCGCTTTTCCGCAGCGCCCGCTGTTGAACTTGAGGTCATTGCCTACCGCGCGCACATGCAGCAGAGTCTCCAGAATCTTGCCTGATAGGGACACATCACGCAATAGCCTGGTCTTCTCGCCCTTTTCCACCAGGTAGCCTCTCTTGGCATTGAACTGGAATATGCCCTCGCCAGTGCTCACCTGGCCGCCACGGCTTCCGGCCAGATAGACGCCGTCGCCAAGCTCGCTTAAGATCTCTTCCAGCTTCCAGTCGCCATTGGCGATGTAGGTATTGCTCATGCGCACCACCGGCCTGTCCAATCCCTCGGCGCGGGCATTGCGCGCCTCTCCGCCTAACCGCGCAGCGGTCTCGCGAGAATTGAGATAAGACTTGAGGATACCGTTTTCCACCAATACAGTCTCCGAAGCCAGGCTTCCCTCGTCGTCAAAGGGATAGTAGCCATTTTTCATCAAACTGGGATCGTCCTTGACCGTTACCAGTTCTGATCCAATCTTCTGACCCAGCTTTCCTTCCAGACAGGAATCGCCCTCCAGGATGATATCCCCCTCTGTGGCATGGCCTACCGCCTCATGAACGAAGACTCCAGCCAGCTCCTGATCGAGGAGAACGGGATAGGTTCCACCCTTGGGCGCTTTTGCATCCAGAAGGGCTACAGCCGTCTCTCCTACAACTCTAGCCAGAGCAACGGGGTCCTCCCGGTCAAATATCTCCAGGCCTCCCACGCCAGACCGGCCCTCTCCATCTGTCTGGTAGAGTCCGTTTCTGTGGGCCACAGCACTGATGATAAATCCCATGCGCGTCGTCTTTGCCTCCAGATCCAGGCCCTCAGAGCTACTGTAATGCATGGTAAAATCCATCTCGGAGTAGACTGCCTGGGTGGAGGAGACGCCTTTCACCTTGGCTGCATCTTCAATCTCTCGCAGCAGCGCCACCTTCTCCTCCAGGGAAATGTCCTTGGGATCTTTTTTAACCGGAACCACGACGCTTCGGCCCGGGGGAGCCCGCGCCAGCGTCAGATCCTCGTGCCGGTCGATCTTCCTGGCGATGCGTTTGGCCAGAGCGACATCTTCCCCCAGATCAGTCACATTATCCGTGGTAACAAAACCCCAGGCCCCTCCAAAAAGAGCTCGCACAGCCGCGCCCTGGAAGGGGGCCTGGTTTATCTCTTCCAGCTTTCCGTTGTCCAGGACAATCCTGGTTCTACTGCCGCGCAGGGTTCGGATGTCGTAGAACTCAGGCGCCATTGGGTTTCAGATGCTCCTGCTGGGAATAGAGATAGTCTCCGGCAAGATGATGCCGATTTTCTTCTCGGTGGCAAACTTCTTCAGCTTCTCTATGAGCCGATTCCTCTGTCCGCCCATTGCATACTCGAAGACCTCGCTCATATTGGAGACGGGAATGATCTCGATCATGCCCTTGATGGCCTCGTCGATAAGCACATCACCCATGTTGGATTTGGGAATGAGCACCGTCTTGATGCCAGCTTTTGCAGCAGCCTCGATCTTCTGCGTCACGCCTCCCACAGGCATGACATCTCCCCGCACAGAGAGAGATCCGGTCATGGCCACCGATTGCTTGACGGGTACACCTTCCAGGGCAGATATGACTGCTGTGGCAATGGAGATAGATGCACTGTCGCCCTCCACGCCCTCATAGGTGCCGATGAACTGGATGTGCACATCCTTGCTGGTTATATCCTCACCCAGGAACTTCTTGATGAGCACGGAGACGTTGGTTACAGCTTCTCTGGCAATCTCCTGCAGCTTGCCGGTAGCTATGATCTTGCCCTCTTCCTTGGACTGGGCTTGTGTGACCTCGGCCATGATGGGCAGCACTATTCCTGAGTCACCCATGACTGCCAAACCATTGACTCTTCCCACCTCGTCACCGGAAGAATGGAACATGCTGTAATCACGGCGCCGCTCCATGTAGCGATCTGCAAGTTGCTGCTCTACAGACCTTGCCATCTTCTTGGCCTCTTTGACATGGTCCACTTCAGTCAGGTTCGAACCATTGGCGCGAGCTATGTCCCCGGATACCCTGATCAAACCGCCCAGGTCTCGCAGCATTAGTGTGAGATGTCCCTTCCTGCCAGACCTCCTCTTGGCTTCCCGCATGACCTCAGAGACTGCATCCCTGGTAAAATGCGGTATTTTGCCGTCTCTCACAATCTCCTGGGCCACGAATCGAATGAGCTTGTTTCTGTTCTCCAGAGTGTCGTCCATGCTGTCTCTCATGTAGACCTCATATCCGTAGCCTTTAATGCGGGAGCGCAGAGCGGGATGCATTCCCTGCACGGCATCCAAATTTCCCGCCAAAATCATGATGAAGTTGCAGGGCACAGGCTCAGTTCTGACCAACGCTCCGGAGCTTCTCTCGCTCTGACCGGTAATGGGATACTCGCCTTCTTGCAAGGCAGTAAGCAGGCTTTGCTGCGACTCCGGGCGCAGAGTGTTTACCTCGTCTATGAAGAGAACTCCCTTGTTGGCCTTATGAATGGCTCCGCATTCCACCCGCTCATGGGATGGCGTCTCCAGCCCTCCGGACTGGAATGGATCATGGCGCACATCTCCCAGGAGTGCTCCTGCGTGTGCTCCGGTGGCATCAACATAAGGTGCCTTCTTCTTGGCGTTGTTATCAACCAAGAGCTTGGGGACCATGGCGTCCTCTTTGGGCAGCATATAACGCAGTGAGAGGAATATCAGCGCTGCTGCTATGATTCCGAAGAGGAGCTGTCCGGTATAATAGGCATAAACTATCAGGGCCATTACGATGAGCATTAAGAACATATTGCGCGTCTGGACCTTCTTTCTGGCTTCCATCTTCTGAGCTTCAACTATCTGCTTGCCTCTGCCGGCAGGCACAATGCGAACGCGCGGTGTGTTGTTATCCTCTGGATTGGAATAGACCAGAACATCCTGTAGCTCTTCCACAGGGAGTAACTCGCTCATGGCCTTGCCGAGCATGGATTTGCCTGTTCCAGGCGATCCGATGAGCATGACATGGCGTCTCTGGCGTGCCGCCTTCTTGATCACTTCCACGGCTTCATCCTGACCGATTACGTGATCTATGAGGCTCTCAGGCACGGTTATACTGCTGGTATCATTGAAATCGATATCTCCAAGCAGCTCTTTCGACTCGTCTTCAGAAGTCAATTTTTCGGCCCTCATATCATCTCTTAATCCTTCTTGACTATATATTTGATGCTTCGCTACCATACTATTTTTGCTCATTTCGTCTGTTCTCACCCTTGGAAATCTCGAATCATTTTAAGGTATTCTTCCCGCATGCCTTTAGACAGATGAGGCTTGATGAGCTCATGCGCTCTTTGGAAATGCTCTCGTGTTACCAGAATTCTATCAATGATCAATTCTTCTCTATTCATACCTGGTGTTATATGCTCTTTTAAAGCAAGCATCCCTGCTTCCCGGCAGAACATCTCTAAATCTGCACCGGAAAAGTCTTCAGTCATATCGGCCAGCCATTGGGCCTCTACGCCGGATGCGGCCATGCGGGAGAGATTGATCTCAAGTATTCTCTTCCTTGCAAGATTATCCGGCATGGGAATATAAATTAAACGATCGAATCTGCCGGGACGCAGCATTGAACTATCCAAAAGATCAGGCCTGTTAGTTGCTGCCACAATTACCACATCTTTTAGTAGCACCAGTCCATCCAGCTCAGTTAGGAATTGGCTTACAACTCGCTCTGTAACATTTGATTCCGCTCCGCCGCTTCGGCTGGGAACAATGGAGTCAATCTCATCGAAGAATACTAATGCAGGGGCCGCCTGACGGGCTTTGCGAAATATCTCTCTTACGGCGCGCTCCGATTCGCCTACCCACTTGCTGAGCAGCTCCGGGCCTTTGACGCTGATGAAGTTTAAATTGCTTTCAGTAGCCAGAGCTCTTACCAGGAGAGTCTTACCTGTTCCAGGCAGTCCATAGAGAAGTATTCCGCGCGGAGGTCGAACGCCCACCGCAGCAAAAGCATCCGGATACTGTAGCGGCCACTCCACTGCCTCAATAAGCGATTGCTTAACATCCTCCAGGCCGCCCACATCATCCCAGTGTATCTCCGCCACCTCAACGAAAACCTCTCTCATAGCGGAAGGCTCAATCTTCTGCAAAGCCGCTTTGAAATCCTCTTTGGTGACCCGAAGACTCTCCACGATCTCGGATGGTATATCCTCGCTCACGTCCAAGTCAGGAAACGCTCTCTCCAGCGTTCGCATGGCTGCTTCTTTGCAGAGAGCATAAAGGTCAGCTCCTACAAAGCCGTGCGTGGCGTCCGCGATCTCTTTTAGGTCCAGGGAGAGATCGAGAGGCATACCCCGGGTATGAACATAAAGCACCTCCAGCCGGCCGGTTTTGCTGGGAATGCCGATCTCAATCTCCCGATCGAAGCGTCCACCGCGACGGATGGCAGGATCAAGGGCATTAGGCCTATTGGTGGCGGCAATTACTATTACCTCTCCCCGCGAGGAAAGGCCGTCCAAGAGAGCCAGCAGTTGTGCTACCACACGCCTTTCCAGGTCGCCTGATACCTCCTCGCGTTTGGGTGCAATGGAATCGATCTCGTCGATGAAAATGATGGAGGGAGCGGTTTTTGATGCCTCCTCGAAGATCTGGCGTAGCCTCTGTTCACTTTCTCCATAAAACTTGGATACAATCTCAGGACCGGAGATGGATATGAAGTTAGCATCTGTCTCGCTTGCTACTGCTCTCGCGATGAGCGTCTTTCCCGTGCCGGGCGGTCCATGGAGCAGCACCCCGCGTGGTGGATTGATGCCCAGGCGAGAGAAGAGCTCCGGATGGCGAAGCGGTATTTCAATCATCTCCCTGATCTCTCTTATCTCGCGGGAAAGGCCGCCAATATCCTCATAGGAGATATCCCGCACTTGCAGTGCCAGCTCCTCCAAAGTCTCTCTGGTTATACTGATGATTGTATCTGTTGTCACAAGCACCGCGCCAGCAGGCAGGGTGCTGACCACGGCCAGGTTGAGGCTGCTATTGATCATCTCCACGCGCAGCATCTCAC
>JAQTXY010000145.1 GCA_028688535.1 Methanothrix sp.
ATTCCCTGATCGCGGCCATCGCTCTCGCCGTAGCTGGTGTGCCTGAAGCTCTTCCGTTTATAGTCACTCTGGCTTTAGCCTTCGGAACCCAGGCCATGGCCAAGAAGAACGCCATAATCAGAAGGCTTCCTGCAGTCGAGACCCTGGGATCGACCACGGTGATCTGCACCGATAAGACCGGCACACTCACCACCGGCGAGATGACGTTGCGAGAGATTCAAACCTTCAGGACCATTTATGTGGATGGACCGGGCTACACACCGGTTGGCTCCTTTTCAGAGCAGGGCAAGCTCATCGATCCCAAGGAGAAGGATCTGGTCTGGCTGCTCAAGATAGGAACGCTTTCAAACAATGCTGATATCGAAAAGGCCAACGGCAACTGGCGCATCGTAGGCGATCCAACGGAAGGGGCAATAATTGTTGCCGCCAAAAAGGCAGGCATTCTGGAGAGAATCAGAAAGAGCAGCACCCGGATTGCAGAGTATCCCTTCGATTCCGATCGCAGAAGGATGACAACCGTCGATGAGATGCAGGGCGAGGGTCGAATTGTGTCCATGAAGGGGGCACCGGAAGCAGTCCTCGGCAGATGCACCCGCATTGTCCGCGCAGATGGTCTCTTCCCCCTTACGGAAGTGGACAAGAAGATGATTCTGGCCAGAGCGGACGGCATGGCAGGCGGTGCTTTGAGGGTCTTGGCATTTGCCGGCAAATCGCTGGAAAGCCATGATCCATTGGATATGGATCTTGTGGAATCGGATCTGATATTTGCGGGTCTTGCCGGTATGATGGACCCGCCTAGAAAAGAGGTACTGGATGCCATTTCCGTAAGCAAGAGGGCAGGCATCAGGACGGTTATGATTACAGGAGACCACCGACTTACCGCTAGGGCCATCGGCAAGGAACTGGACATAGGCAACGGAGAGGTCATCGAGGGAGCGGATTTGGAGAGGATGAGCGAACAAGATCTGCAGATGCACATCAATGATGTCTCGATTTTTGCCCGTGTCACTGCCGAGCACAAGGTGCGCATAGTTGAAGCCCTGAAGAAGCAAGGCAATATCGTAGCCATGACTGGAGACGGTGTGAACGATGCACCAGCTTTGAAGGCATCAGATATCGGTATCGCTATGGGAAAGACGGGTACCGAGGTTACCAAGGAAGCATCGGATATGGTCATCGCCGATGATAACTTCGCCACCATCGTCGGGGCGGTATTGGAAGGCAGAAGGATCTATGACAACATAAGAAAGGGAACCACCTACCTCCTGGCTGTCAGCTTTGCAGAGCTGGCTACTATCTTTGTGGCTGTTATTCTGGGCTTTCCCATTCCTCTCCTGGCCGCTCAAATTCTCTGGATTAATGTCGTAGCTGAGGAGTTTCCGGCCATAGGGCTTGCCCTGGAGCCGGCGCATGCACAGATCATGACCAAGAAACCGCGCGATCCCAAAGAGAGCATGCCGTCCAAGAGCCTGCTTATTTATACACTGGGAATTGCAACCGCGATTGTGACCGGCACATTAGGCCTGTACATGGTATCGCTGCAGATGGGACAGGATCTGAGCTATGCCAGAACTATGGCCTTTGTGGGACTGGGCTTCTTCACGGTATATAACGCCTATAGCTGCCGTTCTCTGGATGAGTCCATATTCAGTATGAATCCCTTGGGCAATAAGACGCTGCTCTTAGGAATTGCCGGATCGATAATCTCCATACTGGCAGTGGTATATATTCCATTCATGCAATCCATCTTCCTGACCAGGCCTCTTACGTCCGAGAGCTGGGCGATGGTTCTAGGTGCCGGTCTGCTGGTGGTTGTGGCTGCTGAAGTCATGAAGAAGGCGTTGCCTGGACTTAGATCATAGGATAAACTTGAAGATTAAAGAGAAGACAATATATCAACTATGATATGCAAAACTGCAGAACCACAGATAGGTGCTCGCATAGCACTTTTCTTGATCTTCTTTTTATCTCTGTTGGTACTTCCATCCGCCGCATATGATTTTACGGGAACGGTTGTGAAAGTCACAGAGCCCAACAGCATAACGGTGAATATTACCCAACCCGGTACTTATGGATTGCAAGCTAAGGTCGAGGTTCTTCTTGATAAACCTCTGGCAAATCTTGCCTCTTTCAAAGGAAAAGAGCTGCAATTCGAGATGCTGGGACGTGACATTCTGGGACGACCGATATGTGAAGCTTATCTCAATGGGATCAACATTCGAAATGTATACGACGGATGGCAGCCTCCAATTGTCTACGGCTATCGTCCCGGCTACTACTATTATGGCTGGGGATGGGATGGAAGATATGATGGTAGATATTATGCGCCATGCTTTGGACAATGCGGATCATATTATTACCCGTATTTTTAAAACAGTGTTGAATAGGAGGGAGGCAAAAGTCTTCATTTGCAGGAGTAGAGAATGGCTATCGACCTTTGCCTTAATCTCTTTTAAGCAACCAACGTACTTAAGGCTTTCCTAAGCAGGCCAATCATCGAAATCCGGCAAGCGGGATGACATCATCAAGGACTGTATTCTGCTCGGGTCCATTGCTTTGGCCAGAGGCTTTCCCTTATCTTTGCGCATCAATTGGTAGGCTATCTCTGGGTCCACATTGTATCTCTCCAGGTACTCGCTTCGGGAGAGGTTGCCTCCCATACTGGAAACATAAATGGGGTTGCCGACCACCGGCGTGATCTTTCCTACCGGTAAGATCCATTCAAAACCAAGAGGAAGATCGCAAAGCCAGTCCTCTGAACTGTATTCAGGATTTAGAAGCACCTCTTTATCCTTTTCATTCACTGAGCCACAATTTTTGCAGATGAATTTTATCTTCATACTTCTACCTCAATAACCTACTATGAAATACTTGATAACAGTATATATAATTAACTAAACAAATCCTATTCTGGAATTGCCAGGAATTCCCATGAAAATCACTTCCGGCCCAAAAGCTACACTTACTTTGACCGCATAGAATTATATTTGTGCTAAAGCCGCATAACACCCTGGAAGAGGCCGTCCTGGCCCGTCATGTTGTCTGGATGGAGAAGAGAAAGGTCTTGAAGGAATATTGGGAATGGTGCTGCTTGCACAGCCGAGCGTTCGCATCCATCGCCATTCTCTCCCCCCGCAGCCGCTATGCAGTAGTGGAGATGGACCTCTATGGTCTAGGTGCAGGCGGTCTGGATGAATGTGCAGGCAGGGAGATACTGCATATTGTGCTGGAGCAGCCATTGAAAACCGGGTCGTTCTTTTTCATAAGCCCAGTCCATGTCTTCGCATGTGTCCAGGAAAAATCAGCTGTTGCTTTCGCCAGACGTATGTGCCGCAGCGCGCAGGAGGCGCTATCTCTCGACCTGATAACCCATGAAGAATGGCTTCGCGGAGAACTGAAGAGGTCCGATGCAGGCGGACGCAAAAAGAGCGCTTTTGCGCCTATCAGCGGTCAGGCCCGACCAGAGGTGATTGAGGCTCTTCTCAAGGATCTTGACGCAGCCGTTAATTAGCTACCACATACCCAAATCTATTTGGTCAGCTACTGCTATATTAGTTGACCATATTATTGATTCGAAAGGAGGTGGCCAAGATGAAACGCGCATTATTCGTTCTGTTAATCGTGTTCTTCGCATTCAACCAGATTGACTTGTCGCTGGCCTTGAGCGACTACCAGAGAGGTGCCCTGGATGGCCTAAACTGGGGATGGAACATGTCCCACCGATATGATATGGCGAAAGAAGGTGATATTGCTGCCTATAACCAGGCAGTTGCAGAATACAATGCCTGGATTTTAGCCATCTTCGGCATGAATGAATCGTTAATGTTGCAGACATTTGCGGCGCCAGCAAAATCACAGCCCTATTACATTACCAGGACCTATAATCCCATTCACAGCATTGATGCCAGCTGGAATCAAAGCAAGTCATTGCTCCCCGAGCCCGATGCTTATGGCATGATAAACGGAATTCCTGCGGAGATCTATTATTCCTTTGGACCGGCATTGGCAAATTTCTAAGATGATTTCAAAGCACATTCCTTACCCGGTCGTAGCTGAAGACCGGTCCATCCTGGCAGGTATGATAGGGGCCGATAGCGCAATGCTCGCATTTGCCCACGCCGCATTTCATGTGCCTCTCCAGGGAGACGTAAATGTCTGCCCGGTGAAATCCTCTATCCATGAGTCTTCCGGCCACGGCGTTTATCATCACCGGTGGACCGCAGATGGCCGCAGAGCCGGGACCCACATCAAAGTGGTCGATGAGGCTGGTGACCAAGCCGACATTTCCTTTCCATAGCTCGTCACCGATGTCAACCGTCACTGCAACCTCCATGTCCGCTCTTTGCCAACCTTTGTACTCCTGCATGAAGTAGAGGTCCTGGGGGGTCCGCGCTCCATATGCTATGGCCACCTTGCCGAACTGCGCTCGCCGGTCGGCAATATAGTTGATCAGCGATCGAAGAGTGGCAAATCCCGAACCTCCACCAGCGATGACCACATCCCTCATCATACGGTTTAATGGAAAGCCGTTCCCATAGGGACCGCGTATTCCGACTACATCTCCTACCAGACAGTCCATGATGCCGCTTGTTACCTTTCCAGCTCGACGGATGCATAATTGCAGGCTTCTTCGGGTAGGAGATGAGGCTATGGAGATGGGACATTCGCCCAGTCCAAAGACGGAGATCATCACGAACTGACCAGGCAGATACCTGAAATCCGCTCCCTCTTCGAGGAGTTCCAGTGTGATCAGGTAGGTGTTAGGAGACTCTATATCGATATCCACAATCTCAGCCTGCATGGGGATGTACTCGCTCATCTATCTCGCCTCCCTATGTCTCTCCACTGTTAAATTGACTCGATTTATGGCCGCAGGACAGGTTAGATGGCAGCGTCCACAGCCCACGCATCCGGGAAGACCTGTGATCTCTGGGATGTCCTCGAACTTGTCCTGATACCAGTGATGCAGTCGCTCTCCCGGCGTGCGCCTAGGATTGGCCCCACCAGTCAGGCGGGAAAATCCGGACAAGAGGCAGGAATCCCGGCAGCGCAGCCTCTCCCCATCAGGAACGCCTAGGTCCAGAATATTGAAGCAGTGGCAGACAGGGCAGACGAAGGTACATCCTCCACATCCTAAGCACTCCTGGCCCAGTGCCTCCCAGTCCGCTCTTTGCATGGCCTTCTTGATTTGAGCGCAAGATCGGTCCTGCGACATGGCCTCTCTTGCCTTCTGCAAGAGCCTGGCCTTCTCTTGAAGATGCGCTGATTGTGCGCTCTGCAGGAGATTTGCACCGGCATTCAGAATCAGAATTCCAGCTGGCGTCTCGGTCTCGCATAAAAATCCCCCCCCAATATCGGTGAGCTCTATATCGCAGGGATCTTTTACCCCCGGTCCTGCTGCAAACGCAGTGCAGAAGCACTCTTTCCCGGGTGCAGTGCAGTTTTGCACTACCAAGGCTGTGGCCCTTCGGCGGCGAAAGTAAGCCTGGTCAGGAGGCTGCTCTCCAAAGATTTTATCCAGCAGCGTTATGGCGTGCAGATCGCATGGCCGGATGGCAAACAGCAGTCGGGGATGGATTTGCTCCTCATCGAAGGTGTAACGCCCCTCTTCCTGAACATAGCGAAAGAGCACTTCTTTATGGGGGAGCAGGAACTCTGTCGGAGGAGAGAGGGTTCTTGTCTTCAGATCAAGGGTCTGGCCCTGCCAGGTGGCAAAGAC
>JAQTXY010000002.1 GCA_028688535.1 Methanothrix sp.
CACACTACGAAATGACAAAGGAACTTCGATTCATGAGCGAATCATGACGACACTGGCAACATGGGGACAGAAAGGGTTGAATAGTCTCCAAATGCTAACCGAGATGCTGGCCAGCTAAACACATACGCCCTTGATGAGCGAGAGGCAGAGGTTATTGGCGATGTGTACTAACTTTTAAATTATGATCTCGGATGCGTGAGGCCGCTTTAGGAAACCTTGATATCGTATTGGGCACCCATCAGCCCTGTTGTGATTCGACAGATGGATATAGGAGATCACAGATTTTTGGGAATGGAAATATGAACACACTGGTTACAGGCGGCGCGGGATTTATCAGCTCCAATCTGGTCGAGGAACTCTTGAAAGCTGGCAAAGATGTAAGGGTTCCATACGAAATGCACACGGAGAAAGGCCCACACCTTCAACCAAACAGAATAAATTTTAATCATTGAGGTGATGGGATCCTTGGATTTGTTAGATAAAAATATTTTGATCACAGGAATTAGCGGGTTCGTCGGATCACGAATGGCTAAACGGCTGGTTGAGGAAGGCGCAAACGTTTTTGACCTGCTGCGCCGCCGGGGTGGTGGCAAAGTGCCGCATAACATGCTGCGTCTGGGCCTGGAAAAAGAAGTCCGCCTGGCGGAAGACGACCTGTAGAGCATATCGAGCAGAGGAAGCGCCATCACCGCCAGCGAGCCTGACATTATTTTCCATCTGGCAGCCTAATCGTTTGTTCCTCGATCTTTCGAGGACCCCAATGAGACCATGCTCTGCAACTGCTGGGGATCATATTGAAAGCAGCCATCTTCCTGGACTACATCGGAGCTATTGGTGTGGACGAAGGGGTGGCGCAGTCTCCGAAGAAGAGTTGATGCAGCTGTACGAAGAGATCAAGAGAAAGGGCTGGTGGCAATTCTGGAAATGATCGAATGATAGAAGTGAGAACAACCACGACCAAGCCAGCCAGAACTCCACCGACCATAGACCGCGCACTTTTAGTGCCCATATCAGCAACTTGAAAGCGGTTCTGGATCATCTCATCAACCTTCGACAGTCTGACCCCAAAGACCTCAGCCAGGATCTCACTGGCAGCTTCCAGCTCTATAGAAGAAGCTGGCCAGTGAATGCCGACTGCGAACCTAACGCAATGCGATAAGCTGCTAAAAACCGTGTCGGGTGCCTCTTCTTATGTAACGGCCCTTATAAGACTGGGAGCAGCTCAAGGTCGCGGTATATAATAATATTCGCAGCCTTACCGCATTCTCGGACAGGATACTGATCATCTACGGCAAATGCGGCAACGCTCTGGCCGGTTAGGTCGCAGACGCAGGACATCTCGTCGCAGGAATGGGCACCATAGTCGTGCTCGCAATCGTTATATTTATCTATGGTGAAGGGCAGACCAGCTTCATTCGCCACGGCGGACATCGCCTCGATGCTTTAGGAGTACGTGGCATCCTTTTCGAGGTGCTTTTCCAGGATTGCCAATCGTTTAGACTCAGGAGAATTGTACATTGAGACTTCACATGAGATACTCAAAGACCTCATATGATCTTTACCTTCATATATCTCTGATAATGTAATTGTAGATATCAAGTTATATTACAGATGGTAGGAGAATGGGTGATAAAAATGACATTTAATGCGGTATCGGGATTCCTATCCACCAAGTTTTGCATTTCGGCCTTACTCATCGCGCTATTGCTTGGCACGGGTGCTGGGCAGAGTTACGACAGCCTTTATAAAAGCAGCGCACCTCAAACCGCGCTGGAGCGAGCAGCATTGTTCAACGAGATGCTGAATGTGGATGAGACTAACAACCATCAAACCGCCTTGATAGGAGCCAATCTATATAAATCGCTTCAGAATCCCTATATATTCAATGATCCACAAGCGGCATTGGAGAACGCAAATATATATAAGCAACTTCAAAAATATAATGCTATTTACTCCAGTTCTCAGGTCGAAGATAACTGGCACTATTGGACCAACATGTGGCTGAACGGGCCTCAGGATTCCAGTGCGGCTCAGGATGGGTCAAATATCTATGCAGCATTGTCTAACCCTTATGCGTACAACGATCCACAAGGGGCACTGGAGCAGGCCAACACATATAAAGCACTTCAAAAGTACAATGGCATTTACTCCAGCTCTCGTATTGGTGATAACTGGTATTATTGGACCAACATGTGGCTGAATGAACCCTCAACTTGAAAAAGGCTGGATCAAACTTTCTTTTTTTCAATTATTGCAAAACGCCGCGTGCTTGGATACTTTGCACGCAGCTTGCGGTTCATATCCTTTGATAATATTATAGGCATATGCAAAGCGCACCGGATACGAGCACATGGCTCAATGAACCGGATCTATGTATCTCTCGCATCATCTGCGCTACTAACTGGACCCAAGTTAGCTTGGGGTCTCGCGCAAGGATAGTATGGCCGCCGGGCGGATCTGTTCAAACCAAATACATCTTGAAGTAGCCCACCTGCCAGAGCCGTTGCTGCATCCATACTGCACATCCCATCGATGATTCATGTGACTTTGAGACGAGATCTACATAAAAAAAATCCTAATATATGCACAAGGATTGTATTTAATAGGAAGCCTTAATAGGAGGATTTGAAATGAGAAGAACTAAAATTGCGTTGGCCATTCTGGCCTTTGGCATGCTCTGTTTCATGAGCAGTGCATCGGCAATTCCAAATCACGACGGACATTCACATCACGGAATTGGAGATTCACACCATTCCGGCTGGTGGCAACCTGTGACCTACCACTGGTACACTCCTTCCTACTACTACAATTACTTCGATCCGTGGTGGAATGCCAATATCTATGGCCCACTGAGAAGCACATATTACTGGTATGGTTGGGGATGGTAAGACTACACTACTCGATTTCAATCGAAATATCACTTTTTTTTGTTTCTCATTGAATCAATTATAGATCGGCGGCGATACTGTGCAGCTCAACTAAAATTCCAGCAGACTCCTCTGCACCGGCGCTGCCAGGAGCTCTGCCTCCTTGCGCCACTCTCCGGGCGGCGTTCTGATCCGCCTTTCCATCTCCGCCAGCGCCTCCGTCTGGCTAGCAAAGCGCACGGGAGACGAGTGCATGGCAGCTCTGGCAACCTCCCGCACTACCCATACACCCAGAGGGGCCCAGTAGCTCTCCGAGATCTCACGCACCGCCAGCACGCCAGCCTGCCGGCCCAGTTGAGCTAGGTGCTCCAGGACTGCCAGGCGCGCTGCGTAGTAACCACCAGCCAGTGAGCTGTACGCCTTGCGGGGACGCGCATCCTCTCTGTCTGCGCCGATGAAGCCCTCTTTTGCCCACACGGATCGAGCCATCCAGATCTCTACCAGCTCAAAGCTGAATGGCTGTGGCAAGAGAAGGATCTCGAAGTGATTTCCCAGCTCTTCGCCAGAGAAGAGGTAGTAGTCTTTAACCTGGCTGCAGTCCAGGACCGTCTCCTTGAGCAGCTTTCCGATCATATCGTCTGAGGCAGTGATCGACCAACGCGTCGGAACGAGCTTTCTCTTCTTGCCCAAAAGACCCAGGGATAGCATGCGAGAAATATGATCCGTACCAATTCCTCCGGCATAAAGCTCACCCACGGCTGCGACTGCGCCCGCGTCCCTGTCCTCAACCATCTGGTCCACCTTCCTGGGAATGAGCGGATTGGTGGTGATCTGCATTCCTAGCATTTCGCCTGAAGGCCCGGAAGGGGAAAGCACACCATCAAACTGCAGACGGCCCTGAGGTGGCCGGCAAAAGATGACCTCTGTGCCCACGGGAGACGAAGATAGAGCTATCTGCTGTATGGCTTCCAGCAACCTTCCCGGCGTCTCCGCTTCTTTTACCATAATTTTGCTTTCGGAGCGGACCATGGCCGAGCGCGCGGCTATGATCTCACCGATGTCCATGGACAGATTGGGCGGCTCTGCAAGAGCGTCGGAGTTGCCGCCAGCGGGAAGCATGGGTCCGGCCCTCACCAGAGGATAGCCGTGCCTGCCCACGAAGACCTCGGGCGGGGACATGCCCTCCAGGCTCTTGCCAATGCGGGGCAGTGCCGCCGTCTCCTCCAACCGGCGCAGTATGGGGCATACGGGCCGCCCACACAGCCCACGGCCTTTGCAGCTAATGCATTTCATATTGGTTTTACCTTTTACCTCAAAGCAGCAAGGCCCTTATAGGTTATATCACTATTATTCTCTTCGATGACAGACAGGTTGATACCGGCAATTGCCCAGGACGCCAAGACAAGAGAGGTTCTCATGCTGGCCTACATGAATGATGAGGCGCTGGCCAAGACCCGCGAAACGGGCAAGGCCCACTACTGGTCCCGCTCGCGAAAGAAGCTCTGGCTTAAGGGCGAATCATCCGGCCATTTTCAGCGGGTTCTGGAGATCAGAATCGACTGCGATGAGGATGCCGTCCTCCTGTTGATTGAGCAAGAAGGCGGAGCATGCCATACTGGCTACAGATCCTGCTTCTATCGCACTCTGGACGGCACTATCGTGGGCGAGAAGGTCTTTGATCCTCAGGATGTCTATTAGATGAGCAAGTCCAGGGCAGGAGATAAAGGCGGAGATGGGAAATGAGTGAAGAGAGAAAAAAATATTATCCGCTTTATGATAGCCCGCTGCTCAAAGCCCAGGCCAGGCTGGTGGAGGGCCAGGCACAGGGAACAAAGGTGCTGGTCGATGCCCACGGCCCTCTGGCCCATCTGCCCCTCATTCAGTCTGCACTGCAGATGTTTGACGGGCAGATCGCCGCCTGTGCAGACCGTGAGAAGCTCTGCCTATCTACCTGGATTCCGCCCATTCCCTGCCGGGCCTTTTCCCGGTTGGCTGACAGCCGGCTGCGAGCCCTGCTGGGCAGACGCACCCCGGACCAGGTGACAATCTCCATCACTGAAGAGTGCCCCAATCGCTGCGCCCACTGCGCTCTGCCCAATTCCGGAAATAAGCTTTGCCTCTCTCCCCAGACAGTCAAAGACATCATCAGCCAGATTCTTGACATGGGAACCACACTGGTCATATTCGACGGGGGAGAGCCGGCCCTCTACCGGGAGCTGCCTGAGCTGGTGGCATCGGTGGATGACCGGGCCATCTCTACCCTATTCACCTCCGGGGCTGGCTTTACAGCCCCGCTGGCGCATAAGCTGAAGGAGGCAGGCCTATATGCCGTCAACGTCAGCCTGGACAGTCCTATCGAGGCTGAGCATGATGGCATGCGCGGCCGGTTGGGAGTCTTCTCAGAGGCTATGCAGGCCATAGAAAATGCCCTGGCAGCCGGCCTGTTGGTGGATCTCTATGTGGTCTTGCGCCGGGAGAATATGCCTCATCTGCAAAGGTTTCATGATTTGGCTCGTCGCGTGGGCGCGCACGAGCTGACCTTCTTTGAGGTGGTCTCGACAGGCCGCTGGTTGGAGAGACAGAATATCGCCCTTCTGCCCGGCGATCACGCCCTTTTGGATGACTTTGTGGAGCGGGCAGGCGACACCGGAGCGCCCCGCATATTTTCCGTTCCCGAGGCCTACCGGCGTTTCGGCTGCTTTGCCGCCAGCAGCTGGATGCACATAACGCCTGCCGGAGAGGTTTATCCCTGTTCCTGCTATCCACAGTCCTGGGGCAGCATATTCGATGAGCCAATCAAAAAAATCTGGCAGCGGATGAGCGCTTTTCCCTACAAAAAGAGCAAAGTATGTCCTATGAGAAAATAAGGCGTTTTAATATCCATTTTAAGCAAAATTGCCCTGCCATGAAGCGTTCAAAATCCGATTCAAGTTAAACCAAATTATTCAGGTGGCGTTTCAATCAATAAATCTATATAGGACATTAATCATGAACAATGTCGATCGAATTATGGATTTGACACCTGTTCAAAGAGACATCTTAACCGCATTGATCAACATTCATCGTGTTGAAGGGCGAGCAGTGAAGGGCGAGGAGATTGCCGAGCTGATCGACAGAAATCCCGGCACCATCCGAAATCAGATGCAGTCCCTCAAAGCATTGAACCTGGTAGAAGGCGTGCCCGGTCCCAAGGGCGGGTACAGAGCTACGGGCTCAGCTTTCGAGGCGCTCAATATCGAGGCCACGGGTGATGTTGTAACCGTTCCCGTAATCCGCAATGGAGTGATGATGGAGGGGACCACCGCCAGCGAGATCATCTTCAACAAGGTCATGCACTCCCAGCTTTGCGACGGCGTGGTGCGCATCATCGGCAATATACGAGAATTCAATGTAGGAGATGGAATTGAAGTAGGGCCAACTCCCGTAAACAAGCTCTACATCAAGGGAACTGTCACCGGCAGGGACGACACCATGAGCCGCCTCATCTTCCATATCGAGGAGATGATATCCGTGCCCAAAGTAGCAGTTAAGGGAATCGCGAGGCGGGCCATACACATACCGCCCACCGCCTCATTGCAGGAGGCATCGCGCATACTGGTGCACAATGGCGTCTCCGAGGCTCTGGTGGACGACAGTTCACCGGGATTGATCAATCTGGCAGACATCACTCGCGCCGTGGCGGACGGCAGGACCAATCAGGAAGCTAGGGAGATCATGAACCGCAGCTTTTTGACCATCGACTCTGAGGAGCCCATCTACGAGGCCATCAAGATGCTGGGCCGGACAGCCGCCAGCCAGTTGGTGGTCACCGAGCAAGGAGCCATGTGGGGCATTGCCTCGCCCGGCGACCTGGTCAAGACGCTTACTCCGATCTGATCTCGGTTCCTGTGTGCCCGCCCAGGGCACCTTTTCTCAAGTTTTCGATTTTGCTGCCTAAAACGATAGCAATGGGAATAGAGCTTCTCTCGATGATCTTGGCGGCCAGAGGATCGACGGGCGAGCGCGAACCGGCCTTCATCTCTGTGTCGGAAGCCATCCGGGCCAGGGCGCGGTGGGTCATGCGGGAGAGCTTTTGAGCAGCCGGGTCCTTCTCTGGGTCGGCGGTGTAGACGCCGTCCACTGAGGTAGCCACGATGATCTTGTCGGCATGCACGTACTCCGCCAAGAGGGCAGAGACGGCGTCGGTGGTCTGGCCGACGGCCACCCCGCCCATTACTACCACCCTGCCGGGCTGGGCCAGGCGGGCTGCGCCAGCGTAGCTATCCGGGATCTCCTGGGGTGCGGCGTCGCCTAAGGCGGCCACGAGCAGCGCCGAGTTGAGCTTGGTAGCGCCAATGCCAATGGTATCGCAAAACATCTCGCTGGCGCCCAAGGCTCGCGCTTTCTCGATGTACTCGCGGGCGATCCTGCCGCCACCGACGACGACGAAGATCTGGTGCTCTTGAGCGAGTTCCTTGAGGGCCTGGGCGTACTCACGCAGGCTCGCTGCGTCGCGGCCTGCCAGGACGGAGCCGCCTAAAGAATAAACGAATATCATGAGGGAGGGCTAGTGGGGGGAGGGGATAAAAGGATTGCTTGTGGTTGCTCTATTCGATCCCATTTTTCACTTTGATTCGTCTAGTGGATTGCATTATGCGCCTCATTGGTAGTAAGCGCATAAATGGATAAACCTTTCGCTGATAGGCCGATTAGGAGTTGTTTTTCAAAATAGGTGCTTTATAATTGAGATTGACCAGTTAATGCTCCTACTTGGTCCGGGGGAGGTAGGTTATAATCATCATCTGCAAATAATAATAGTGAACAACTGCTGCCTCCAAAATCCTGCGCCCGGAAAACTGCCCTTACCAGAAGCTGGCACACCTGGCACGAGCGTTTGCCTGCCAGTCGGGCCCGCCTGGCGGACGACGGCTTTCGCCCCGGATGGCCTTTGCCGAGAACCGTCTCCACCGGCGCGGTCCTATGGCTATGGCGAAAAATTGTCCTTCTCTCATCGTATCTTTGCGGCTTCGCGCCTTCGTGTGAAATCCGTGATCTCGGCCCGACCGGCCTCACGAACCCTCAGGCCGACTACCTCACGCATGCCCGCGCACCCATGCGGGAACCCACATGAGCACTCGCCCGGAAGACGACAGCGCAGCCAGCCAGGACGGTCCCGCCCACGGGCGGCGGACCAAGGAGCGAGCCGTGGACCCGAGGCGAGGATGCGGCATGCAGGCTGCCGGACGCGGATAGCCCACAGCCCGCAAAGATCGACAAACAGGAGGACCGCCACGAACCTCTTTGGGCTTCCTTTGTGCCTTCGTGGTTGAACGTAGCTGCTTTGTTATGATAATCATGCGACAATGCAGACTATTGAGCGATAATAAGCGCATTTATTTAGAATGTGATGTGGTTATGCGTTATTCATAACTAGTATGAAAATATTTTAACAAAGTTTTTATAGCATCTACAGCTCGTTGATCTTCCATCGAGGATCGTGATTGAGCATGAAAATTACAAAGTATGCAACTATTGCAGCAAGTTCTTTCGTATTACTGCTGCTATTAACAACTATGGCGATGGCAGGCGATCCGAACGGCTCTGGTACCTATACAGATGATGTAGCTGGGCTGAAGATCGCCACCAACTTCGCATGGACACTCGTGGCGGCCTTCCTGGTCTTCTTCATGCAGGCCGGGTTTGCCCTGCTGGGTGCCGGTGCTCTAAGAGTGAAAAACACAGTCAACTACTTCACTAAAAGCTACATGGACTTCTCCATAGGTGCCCTAGCCTACTGGGCGGTAGGATTTGCCCTCATGTTCGGAGGCTCCAAGCTATTTGCGGGCCTAGAAGAGGGCAACAGCATCATTGGATGGAGCGGGTGGTTTCTCACAGGAGATGCCTATGACGTCTCAACGATGATGTTCTGGATGTTCCAGGTCGTCTTCGCAGCTACAGCCGCCACCATAGTCGCCGGTGCCTGCGCAGAGAGACTCAAGCTTCAGACCTATCTCATCTACAGCGGAATTGTCACCGCTATCATCTACAGCATCTACGGCCATTGGGTTTGGGGCGGAGGCTGGCTATCAACTCTACCCTACGGGGTGGGCGCCAGGGACTTTGCCGGCTCAGGCGTGGTGCATGCCATCGGCGGCCTTGTCGCTCTTGCTGCCATAATGCTCCTTGGGCCTAGGATCGGCAAATTCAACAAAGACGGTACACCAAACGCCATACCGGGTCACGACGTGGGCTACATTGTTCTGGGCACATTTGTGCTCTTCTTCGGATGGTTTGGATTCAATCCGGGATCGACTCTGGCAGCCACGGATCTTCGCATATCAGTGATAGCGGTCAATACCTTCCTGGCAGGATCCGCCGGAGCGGTGCTGGTTTGCTACTGGACATTCCTCAAGACGAAAAAGGTGGACATTGCCCTGACCTGCAACGGCGCTCTGGCTGGCCTTGTAGGAGTTACTGCGCCCTGTGCCTACATCCCCACCTGGGCGGCAGTGGTAATTGGATTGGTGTCGGGTTTAATAGTGATGTACGGCATAAGGTTCAATGAATGGGTGCTCAAAGTAGACGACCCTGTAGGTGCTGTAGCAGTGCATGGTTATAACGGCCTTTGGGGTCTGCTGGCAGTGGGAATCTTCGCAGACGGCACCTACGGTGGAGTAAGCGGCCTTATCGTCGGCAATACCGGCCAGATGATGGCCCAGCTCATTGACGTGGCAACAGTCGCCGTTTGGGCATTTGGAAAAGGCTATATACTGTTTGCCCTGCTAAAGCACACCGTCGGCCTGAGAGCATCAAGAGAAGAAGAGCTGGCAGGAATGGATATCAGCGAACATGGATACTCCGCCTACCCAGAGTTCATTACTCAAGAGACAGGCGAAGGCCTTGCAGTAAAATCTTCTGAATTGGTGAGAACATGAAAATGATACAGGCGATAATCAGACCTTCCAAGGTAGAAGATGTAAAGAATGCCCTTGACGAAGCCGGCTACGTAAGCCTGACCTCCATCGAGGTAAAGGGACGAGGTCGACAGAAAGGCATAACACAGATGTGGCGTGGCGAAGAATACAAAGTGGACATGCTCCCCAAGGTGAAGGTGGAGATTGTTGTCCCGGATGATAAAGAAGACGAGGCTGTTGAGCTGATAAGGAAAGCAGCACATACCGGGAACATCGGCGATGGAAAGATCTTCGTTTTGCCTGTGGAAAAGACCATCCGGATCAGGACGGGTGAGACGAACGGCAAGGCTCTCTAGCCTGCCGTGATTTTTTACTGCCTCGGCGCTTCCTATGAGCAGACATTATTTATTTTTATCCAAACGCTCCGTTATTCATCGGGCGGCGAAGCTGTTTTTATATGTCGAGATAGTATTGAATGCCAATTCATAACTGTTATGAGAAATACTGTAATCGTTATGAATTTTCATCCAATAATATCATATACGTGATCAGTAAGTAGCATTAATTGACCTTCGTAGATGGCAATTCTGGTGAAGGTCAAGCGCAATTCACAGGAGGGATAGATACGAAGAAGTTAGGGATAATACTATTATTAATGGCCTTCTTGACCAGTATTGCATCTGCAGAATATACCCTTCAGAACAACCTCACTCTGGAGATGAAACAGAGCGTGACCGGCTCGGGCTACTTCATGAATTACAAGTATGCGAAGATGCCCAATACCCTGGGACTCTCTGGAACAGGCAACAATGGTGTTGAAGTTCTGGACTACAGCCACGGCAGCGGCTCGATCGATACGGAATCGATACTGTCCACCGAAAGTTCCGATTATACTAATTACGGAGTCGACCAGAGCGACGACTACGAACCGGATCATGCCGAGGCGCTAAGCTGCATCCAACTCAAAGAAGACAACGCCATGGTGTATAGTCCAATGGTCATTTCCGTTGGCACGGGATTTTACGCAGCCAGTCCGCTGCAGTTTAACTCCCTGATAAAGGAGAAGAGCTGGCTTAAAAATCGCGGATCAGCCACATTGATGCACCATGAGGTAGAATATGCCCATGCCCTGGACAAGGAACTGGAAATCCTGGCCAAGGACTTCATCTCTGAGGATGATCCCAGCGTGAGCATGATGAACATCTCGGAGGATATGACGGACGGACGTGCGCATATCGGGATGTTGCAGGGAGATCCTGATATCGTATCCGAAGAAGATGAAGATGAAAATACATTCATAGCAAACACTGCCTGGAAGAAGCCGCTGGTGGATGTGGATGAAGACTACTGGGGAACTTACCACATTGAGAAGCTCATGAACCTCACAGCATCGGTGGATGAGACTGAGGAAGATGATGACTGGTTGCCCTGTTGTTCCGGTGGATATCTGACCATGCCAGAAACATACCAGAAGGGAAGCAAAGGATTTGGCTCAGATGTGACGGGCATCTTTGATTGTACCTGCTTCAAGGCTCCAGCTGTTGCCGAGTTTCCAAGGTTATGAGGATACCTTGGTCTCTTTTTTCGCGGCTGGACAATTATCTAAAGAAAGTGTGATCATCTGCAATGCACTTGGCTTTGGCTGGATAACGAGAGAGATCGTCCACGGTGATTCTCACCCCCCTGGGCAAATGAAGTTAGAATCGACACATTCAAGGGCAAGCAACAAGACAGGCTGCCCATTTTGGATCATAGGTCTTTCTTGACCTTATTCTCCAGCCTTTGCCGATCCTCTCGGGCCTGGGCCGCCATTGGACTGCCTAATTCCATGAAGGCTGACTCTGCCTGGCGGATCAACTACAGAGCTTTATCAAAATGTCCTTCTTACTCTTGTAAAAAATCAAACTGCGCGCTGCCATCCCACCCTAAAGGGATGGGTTATGCTTCGGGCCGCGCGCCCAGGTTGACCGGATTTCAGGAACATCCGAACCTTTAGTTTCCTGAATATGCTCATCAGAATAATTGCATATTTGCGTTCGGCTGCATGATAGACTTGTTAATCAATCTCAAGAAAACATGAAATCCTGGAGAGGGTTCACTTCATCCCCAACCTAAAGGATGGGGAATTCGTGACCCTCCGTACACCCGTTGTATTAAAATAATAATATAAGTAAAAGATTAAAATAATGAACGTATCGATCAGGGCCTTTGCAAGCGCGAGGCTATACTGCCCCGCACCCCCGCTCCTTCGTGCGCACACGCACCACATCATCTACCGGGTAGATGAAGATCTTGCCGTCTCCAGCTTCACCAGTTTGGGCAAACTCGCAGATGAGGTCGATGACGGCTTCTGCATCCCTGTCATCCACCACCATCTCCAGCTTCATCTTCGGCAAAAACTCCACCCGGTAATCACCGGCCCGCCACTGCAAGGTGACGCCCTTCTGGCGGCCCCGGCCCTTGACCTCGCTCACCGTCATTCCCGAAAAGCCCTTACTGTCCAGCTTGCCACGCAGCAGGTGCAGCTTCTCAGGCCGAATTATGGCTTCAATCTTCTTCATATTCCCCCACGTTACATGTAAGCGCCTTCGCCATGCTGGCTGATGTCCAATCCCACCGATTCTTCATCTTCCCGCACCCGCAGTCCCATGACTGCATCGATGACTCTGGCCAGGCCGAAGGTGACAATAAATGAGTAGACCCAGGTTACAGCTATGGCCAAGAGCTGCACCATTACCTGATGAGAATTTCCGGAGAGCAGACCAGTAGCTCCGATGGTGGCAAAGATGCCCGTAGCCAGTACGCCCCAGGTGCTGCCTATGCCATGACAGGCCAAAACGTCCAGCGAATCGTCCACCCTGGCGCTTCCTCGGATCAGGACGATAGCATAGTAGCCAACAATGGCAGCTACAATGCCTATAGGTATCGCTGCCAGAGGTGTCACATAGCCTGCTGCGGGCGTTATTGCCGCAAGACCAGCCACAGCTCCCGTCACCATGCCCAAGGCGGATGGCGCCCTCTGTCGCCAGGAGAGGAGCATCCAGGTGGTGGCAGCAGCCGCAGCGGAGGTATTGGTAGTAACGAAAGCATTGGCTGCAATGCCATTTGCCGCCAGAGCCGAGCCAGCGTTAAAGCCGAACCATCCGAACCAGAGCAAAGCCGCGCCGATGACGGTAGTGGGAATGTTGTGCGGCTCCATCGGATCAGTGCCAAAGCCCTTACGAACACCGATAACCATAGCTACTGCCATTGCCGAGACGCCTGCCGTGATGTGCACCACTATGCCGCCGGCAAAGTCCAGGGCGCCCATCTGCTGCAACCACCCCCCGCCCCAAACCCAGTGAGCCACAGGATCGTAAACCAGAGTAGCCCAGGCCAAAGAGAAGACGAGAAACGAGCTGAACTTGATCCTCTCCACATAGGAGCCAGTGATCAGAGAGACGGTGATGATGGCGAACATGGCCTGAAAGATCATAAAGGTAAGCGAGGGAATAGTCAGCCCCTCTTTCACGCCCATGCCAACACCCGCTAGGCCCAGGAAGTCCAGGCCGCCTATGAGACCGCCTATATCTTTTCCGAAGACCAGGGTATAGCCGTACAAGATCCATTGCAGGCTTATGATGCCCATAACGGCAAAGCTGAAGATGATCGTGGAGATGGCATTCTTCTTTCTAACCATGCCTCCGTAGAAGAGGCCCACGCCGGGAATCATAATCAGAACCAGAGCAGAACTGATCAGCACCCAGGCGTTATCAGCGCCATTGATGGCAGAATCTTCAGCCGAAGCTGCACCTGCCAACAGTGTTGATATTAGTAAACATAATAATAGTAGTGACCGGATGGAGAGCAACATTACCACCAATAAGTAAGACATAATCCTATCTAATAAGCATATTTAGGAGAAATTAAGTATAATTCACAAGGTGTATGAAAGGATCTTAAGTCAGGGTTCATAAAGTGTATGAAAAGATCATAAAATGATCCGTTCTCAATTCACAGAGCCAGGAGGGCCTCGGGCAAGCTTTTGTTTTCGCTTCTCCTCCTTCTTTCTCTCCACCCGATACTCCTGGAAAAGGCTCTCCAGCCTCTCTGCCTGCTGCCTGGCCAGGCGATCCTTCATCTCCTCCTCCCAGGCAGTGATGGCAGCAGCCACATCTTCCTGTCGCACAAAGGGCATGTTATTGATCATCTGCACAGGCAAGCTACTACGAGAGAAGATGGCAATGCCATTTTGCAAGAAGTGCTCACGCATGGCAGGGCTGGGCTCGCCCCCAGCCACCACACCCGAAATCTCCAGATCATGCAGAAGCTCTACCGTGCTCCTGCCGCCGCCGCTGGCATCTTCCAAAAAGACCCAATCGCCCTTTCCCAAACGATGCTGCTCGATCGATTGCTGAATCGACTCGCGGGTAAAGGCGGCCAGCGGCTTGAGCCTTTGCAGGCCGTATGTATCCTCGATAATCTCCGCCTTCCGCTGGCGCTCCAATATTTTCTTCAGTTTCTTGATATGTTTTCTCTCAGAGCGCAGCACCGACCGGAGGCGTTCTATCTCTTTGTCTCGAATCTTGATCTCATGCTGCCGTTTTATCTCGCGAGCTGTTTTATCCCTCAGGCGATCCAGTTTTCCATTGGCAATATTGAGTTCAACCTCTTTTTCAGCTAAACGAGAGCGCAGCTCATCCGCATAAGAGCGCAATGTTCTTACCTGCTCGGCAAGCTGCTGGCTGTGCTGGCGCAAGGCTGCGATATCAGGAGAGGCATCAAGCGACGAATCAAGAACGTCCACCGCCTCCACCCTCTGGTCCTGCTGCCCCCCCTTTTGAACTGAGGTAGCTGAAGTTGGCACAAATTCGGCGATGGCATTTTCAATGGAAAAGCCTCGTACTACCAGAGCTTTCACCTCATCAGGATCGATCTCGGGAGGTGATTTCTTCTCTACCAATAGGAATTTATTTTTATATTTTTTAAAAGCGCTGACGGCTGCAGCCAGAGCATCGCGCTCATGATCGTTCCTGTAGCCAAATTCCTTTCCTAAAGCGATCTTCTCTTCCGCCGGGATGTCTCCTCCCGGTGAGTAGAGAACGGCATTAAAAGCGCGCTTGACCTTCTCGACTCCGCCGGGCGTGGGAAATACGTCAGTTGCGACCAGCAGAGATCTGCCCCGAGCTGCAATCCATTCAATCACATCTGAGGAGGACAGGCCCCTGGAGCTGGTCAGGTCCACCAGCTCACCGGATAGGTTCAACACGGCGATGCCCGTCGTCGTTCCCGGGTCCAGCCCCACGATGATATATCCGCGCCTTTGCAGAAGCGGTTTGTACTGCAGCTCGGGCCGCTCCATGCTCTGCACCAGGAGCTGGGCATCGCTATAGTAGCCGGGATTGATGCGCACCTTCTCGCGGGGCGCTTCTACCACAAACTCGGCCCTGGTATATCCGCCCAGGCCCTCCACGGCCCGTGAGGTGTACTGCAGTCCCGCTTCACGAAGCTGCTTTTCCACCTCTCGTGCCAGACCCATCACGGCGCCATGGATCTTGCGAGTATAGCGGTTCTGACTCCAGCCGCCCCTGCCTAAAGAACGCCTCCGGCTGACCTTGATCCAGGTCCTCTCCTGGAAGGCGGATAGAACCACACCTACTCCTTTAGCAGCCAGCCGGGCGCAGACCTCAGCCTCTTGCAGTGGATTGGTGCGATCGAAGGTGATGCCGTGATAGCGAGCCAGCTTGATGAGGGACTGCGGCCTCTCTGCGCCCGTTACCTGCACCATTTTTGTAGTAGGAGGCATCCGGCGCAAGATATCGATGAGCTCTCTTCGATCCGCGGCCAGCTCGTGCAGATTGTCCATGGCCACTATCTCCGGTTGGCGCTCCCTGATGAGCCGGATCAGCTTATGCCGGCTGATCATGTGAAAACCGGCCACGTTTCCCTCGTCCAGGATCACCAGAGAGTAGAAGGGCATCCTTCTAGCGGATGGCGAGCCGCTGGCAATGTCCACCCCAAATATGCTCAATGGTTCTCTGCCTCCCGGACGCGCGAGAGCGCCCTTTCCAGTGGCATTTCTATCCGGTATTTTCGCTCGAAGAAGCGCAAGACGTTGACCAGGTCCCTCTCTAATAGCTCTTCTGCATGGGGATGGTTAACCTCTACCGCCTGAGGCCAGTCGATGATCTTGGGGCCGGAGTCATCGACCATTATGTTGAACTCGGAGAGGTCGGCGTGAATGATGCCCAGCCCCAGAGCGGCAGCCACCTCGCCTAAGATCATGTTCAGTCCGTTCTCGGGATCGGAGAGCGTGATGCGATTGAGGGCGGGCCCCTCTACAAATTCCATAGCCAGAGCATGACGGCTGCATGCGACTGGCCTGGGAATGGATACCTTTGGATAGAGCTTCTGCATGACGGCAAACTCGTGGCGAGCGGCCAGGGCGGCGGCATAAAGCCAGGGGACCTTGGGCTTGTCGGTGAGATGATCGCGCAGGCGGCGAATATGTTTGAAGCTGGTTCTTCCCTGGCGGTGAAATTTAACTGCCAGGTGCATCTCACCAACGGCTTCGTAGACCACCGACTCTTTGCCAACTCCAATTCGCTCACCAAAGGCCGACAAATTCCCCCGTTTCACAAAATCGGATAGCGCCAGAAGATCATAGGCATCAAAATCTATGCGGTAGCCGAGATAATGCATGCTCTCCCGCTCTACCAGCTTCTTTTCAAAAAGTTGGCCCAGCCGAAACTCCACTTTGCGAACCGGCAGGCCGGATAGCTCTGAGATCACAAAGGATGGGACCCATTCGTGAGTCTTCATCCCGGTTTCAATAGCACTGAGCAGGGAGCGGTCGTCCTTGCTCAGGCCCAATAATGCTTCAGCCAGATTTTCCACAGATGCTATTATGTTATTATTTTAGCTAAAGCTTGCCCTCCCCGGCGCCGCTCTCAAGGTTTTAGGTCCTGAAGGGTCCGCAGGACATAGTCGGCAAACTGGGCACCTGTTGCCCCATCGGATCTGCCGGTAAGGACGACCTTTCTCTCCAGCTGGCCGCAGATATCGAGTGCCTTCTCCATTCTAGCCGCATGGCTGACAAAGCCGATATGGCGCAGCAGCATGACGCTGGCTCGCATCATACTGGCCGGGTCGGCATAGATGGCTCTGCCTTCCTCTACCATGCGCGGAGCCGAGCCGTGAATGGCCTCAAACATGGCATAGCGCTTGCCGATGTTGGCGCTTCCTGCGGTGCCTACGCCTCCCTGAAACTCGGCGGCCTCATCGGTGAGGATGTCGCCGTAGAGGTTGGGCAGCACTATGACTTTGAAGTCCTTCCTGCGCTTCTCATCCACCAGCTTGGCGGCCATGATGTCCACAAACCAGTCATCGAAGACGATGTCCGGGTACTCCTTGGCCACACGCCGAGCCGTCTCCAGGAATTTGCCGTCCGTGGCCTTGATGACATTGGCCTTGGTGACCGCCGAGACCTTTTTGATGCCGTTCTTTTTGGCATACTCAAAGGCCAGGCGCACAATCCTCTCTGCGCCGGGAGTGGTTATGACCTTGAAGTCCACTGCCAGATCGTCTGTGACATTGTAGCCCTTGCTGCCCAGGACGTACTCGCCCTCGGTGTTCTCCCTGTAGAAGATCCAATCGATGCCCTTCTCAGGAACCTTGACGGGCCGGACATTGGCAAAGAGGTCCAACTCGCGGCGCATGGAGACATTGGCGCTCTCCAGGTTGGGCCAACGATCGCCCTTCTTGGGGGTGGTGAGAGGGCCCTTGAGGATGACATGGCACTCCTTTAGCGCCGCCAGAACGTCCTCGGGCAGGGCCTTCATGACCTTTACCCGCGATTCGATATCCAGTCCGGGAATATCGCGCAGCTCCACCAATCCTGCGGCTATCTCATCGGCCAGTATATATCTCAGAACGCGCACGGCCTGCTCTGTGATGTAGGGGCCGATGCCGTCGCCGCCCACCACGCCGATGATGAGGGGGTGGAGCTTGCTGTAATCAACCCAGGTATCTCCCGCCTTTATCTGATCAACACGCAAGAGCTGCTCCTGCAGCAGCTTGGCGAAGTGATCCTTCGCCTTTTCTATGGCCTCGGTATGAATCATGAATCGCACCTGTTCCTCAGGTGTAGGAGCGGTTCTGGGAGATCAATCTTTTGCATTTTGGAGGGGTTAATCACAACTAGAAGCACTTCAATGACTTGCAGTCAAATCTATAAACCAAGAGCAACCTGCATCTTCCCATGGACATAATGAGCATAGCCTTCTACGTCATCCTCTTCCTCATCGCCTTTATGATCGCCCGCATCATCATAAAAATAATGCGCGGCTACTAACAACGCGAGGCCAAAGTAAACCAATGCTTCCATTTCGCGCCCTGGCGCGAAAACGCACCTGGGTTGAATATCACACCGAGTAGTGAAGAAGACAACCGGCTAAGCGACAGGCTTAATATTTGCGGATACCAAAGCCGTCGCCATGTTTCCCCAGGTCTTAGCCACAGTGGGCGGCTCAGGAACGCGTTTGTATCCGCTCACTCTAGACCAGCCCAAGCCGCTGGTGGAGCTATGCGACACTGCCATAATCGCCAACTTATTCCGGGTTTTAGCCAGTCAAGGCTGCAGAAGGTTCATCCTGGGCAGCAAAGGTGCCAGCAACACCCTCAACCTGAGCAATTACTTCAAAGCCGGCGAGGGCTTTTTTAAGCGGTTGGGCATCACTGACCACCAGGACTTCAGCTATCAGCCTCTTTACGACGACAAAGGAAGCGCCGATTCCCTGCGCTATTGCATGAACTACTATGATATCAACGATGACCTGCTGGTGGTCTCGGGAGACAATCTGATCGACGTGGACCTGGCAAGCATCGTCGAATTTCATCGAAAGCACAAGCCACTGCTCACCGTGGCCCTGAAAGAGCTGGGACCTCTGGAGAACATCTCCCAATACGGCGTGGCCCGTGTGGACGATGATATGCGCATCTTGGGATTCGTAGAAAAGCCAAAAAGGGGGAGCGAGCCCAGCCGCATGATAAACACCGCTTTCTACCTCTTCTCGCCCCAGATTCGCGAAGTTCTGGCCAAGATGGGAGACAAAGGCCGAGACATCGGCGGCGACCTGATTCCCTACTTAACGGAGAGAGGTTATCCCGTTTACGGCTTTCCCATCACAGGCTACTGGATAGATATCGGCACTCCGGAACGACTGCACCAGGCGTCCATGGACTGCCTCTCCGGAGCTGTCCGCCATTTTGACCGCAAGTACCATTATAAGCCCAATCAGTGGATTCATCCCAGCACATTAGCTAAAATAGAGCCTGCTCTCGCCTCCGGCGATATACAGCTTTTAGGCAACGTCTCCATCGGCAGAAACTGCCATATCGAAAAAGGTGTGACCATTGAGAACTCTCACATTGGTCATACCAGCCTCATTGAACGCAATGTAGAGATCAAAGAGAGCATGATCATGAGCTTCGCCCAAATCCAGCATACGGTCAATATCCATCGCACCATCATAGGCCGGCACACTACAATAGAGGAGCACAGCGCTATCGGAGGAGAAAATGGTATAGGAGAGAACCTTATTGCGGTCATCGGCGAGAATGTGACTCTGCCGCCCGAATCAGTGGTGCCCGCGGGGGTGAGGGTAGCCCCGCTTAAACACAGCCACAGAATTCTGGCCACAGGCAGATTCGTGGAGTTGGGAATTGATGAAAGAAATATTTACTTTGCAGAAAAAAGTTCGATGAAACGCTAGTTCCTAATTTATATAACTAGTAATAGCGCTCCCAGGTTCCTTCGATCTTTCTTATTTTATATTTTGCCCCGCTGTTCAACAGGTATCGGTTCAGGTCCTGAGCATCCTGGAAAAAGCGCTTATCTCTCAGGTTATTATAGATGTCTTCCGTGGTGAACCCCTTTAGCTCACCCTTGCCGTAAACGATCCTCTCAATGGCATAATAGATGTCGTCAAACTTCCTCAAGGGATAAGTCCACTCTGCAAACTGCATCTCGTGCCCTCCTCATTTGGCTACAGGTTTTGAGCAAATAAGAACCTTTCGTTTTCCATGAAGAAAAAGATTATCAATAACGGAGATAAATGGGTCATATTCATGAATTCAATTGATCTTCCCCATCTTGACCGGCTAATCTGCGCCTGCCACCTCTGCCCCCTCTTTTTGGAAAGGAATCTCGCCGTGCCGGGCAGCGGCCCTGCTCCTGCCGACATAATGCTGGTGGGAGAAGCCCCCGGCAAAGAAGAAGACCTAACCGGAAAGCCATTCGTGGGCAGAGCGGGAAGACTGCTGGATGCCGCTCTAGAGCGGGCCGGTCTGGAGAGATCAAAGGTGTTTATAACCAGCGTCATAAAATGCCGCCCCCCGCAAAATAGAAAGCCGAAAAAAAAGGAGATCGATCGATGTCGTCCCTATTTGCAGTCCCAAATTGAGATTCTCCATCCCAAAATCATCTGCCTGATGGGAAATACGGCAGCGCAGGCCGTCTTAGGCAGACAGGGCATTGCAGATTTGCGCGGGCGGATCTTGGAGAATCGTTATCTTGTCACCTTCCATCCTGCCGCCGTCTTGAGAAATAGGAATCTCATGAATGATTTCGTCTCAGATCTTAAAATGTTGAATACCGGGAGTTATAGACTTGTTTAGCCTCACCTACGATCTTTGGAAGGAGATCATTGAGGTTATTGCTCATGCCCATGATTCACTTTTTGCTGCCATGCACCAGACAGCTGAAGAGCTCCAGCTCTCCGCGGCTCTGATTGATGATCTGAAGAAGAAAAGAGAATTGACGATCACAAATGATCCTTGGGAATTACAGCTTACAATCGAATTTATCGAGGATGAAATCAATGGTTTCACAATCTTCCTTGTCGCGAAAGAGCCACTGGAAATTTTAGAAGAGATCAAGGCAAATGTAGCATCAGACCAGGGTTTTTCTCTAGAAGATATTGAAGGCTTTGAGCTCGAACACGGCCTGGATATACAAGAAGAAATATTTGTAGAGATTGAGGAGAGTTACGGGGTCACGGCTGAGGTAAGAGAAAATGTTGTCATCTATGAACTGGTGATCTTTGACAGCCAGGACATTGATAATAGCCTGTCCCAAGATCTGAGTGCGCAGGAAGATTACGAAAATTGAAGATCAGGTGAAACTTTTATATATTCCACACCTATATCGAGAACCATGGATCGAGGGAGAAGAAGCGAACCGGCGGAGCTAGTTGCAGTTTTGGTACTGGGCCTCTTGTTGAGGCTATTTGCAGGGAGAAACTCATTAACAGAGAATGGCATTGTGCTGCCTGGCTATGATGAATATTATCATATGCGCAGAATTTTGTACACAGTAATCCATTTTCCCGATACGCTCTGGTTTGATTCTTACCTGAACTATCCTCATGGATTAGAGATTACCTGGCCCCCTCTCTTCGATCAGATCTCTGCCGCACTCTGCGTGGCTTTGGGCCAGCACAGCAAACCCGGAATCGAGCTGGCGGCCTGCTTTGCACCACTTATCATCGGCTTAATCGCCATAGTAGTAGTCTATTACATAGTCAGAGAGCTCTTCGATCATAAAGTGGCACTTCTTGCCGCATTCATGACCGCTCTGGCGCCATATTATCTCCTTTATACCATGTTTGCCGCCCTGGATCACCACTGCCTGGAGGTACTGTTCTCACTCACTATACTCCTCTTCATGATCATGTGTATCAGCCGAAAGGAGAAGAGACACCTCTACACCTTTGCGTGTGGTGTTGCCATGGCCGCCCTGGCATATACCTGGCAAGGGGCAGATATCTACCTGGCAATATTCCTGCTTTACGCAGCCGTCCAGATAACATTGGACCTTAAAGAGGGCAAATCATCTAAAGAGATCGCGACAATCCTCATAACTTCGTATGCTATCGCTTTCATCCTGGTTCTGCCATTTGGCAATACAGCTTGGCTCTCTGCATCGTTCTATGGAATCGGAGCAATGATTATTGCCCTTTGCATTATGTTAGGCCTTGCCTACATCATGGCCAAGAGGAAAATATCCTGGAAGGCGTTTCCTTTGAGCATCCTGATAGTCTCAGCCTTATTTGCCATTATCATCTCAACGGATGCTAGTGGATTTTTCGGTGTGGGGACACTGATTCGGTCAGGGGTGGAATACATATGGGGCGGAGAGATGATCGGAAAGATCAGCGAGGCCGAGCCGCTCATCTATGATGCAGAGACCTTTTCTCTTGTGGCCTTCTCTATGCTGGGATTGAATCTTCTCTTCTCTCTAGGTGGATTGGTCGCATCCTTAATTTACATCCGCCGCAGCACAGGTCCCAAGAGACAGGGCCAGATACTGCTCTTGCTATGGATAGCAGCCACACTCATTCTTACACTGGGGCAGTCGCGGTTCCTTTATGTATCTACGATCACCATGGGTATTTTGACAAGTATACTATTATTCTTTTTATTAGATATGATCGCTAAGAGGCACCAGGAAGCTGAACCTGCACCGTCTGCAAGATATTCAAGACTATTGGCGGGATTTTTATTCCTGCTTCTTGTCCTGCCCACCGCCTGGGATGCGGCCTCCTTTGCCGAGAGTTCTCCCCCGACAGTCGCTGGTGACTGGCAGGAGTCACTTGCCTGGCTAAAAGAAAACAGCAATACAACCAGCTTCTTTGATTCCCCTCAAGAAGTGGCCGAATACAGCGTCATGAGCTGGTGGGACTATGGCAACTGGGTCCTCTACTTGGCAGAACGACCGGTAGTAGCCAACAATTTCCAGGCAGGAGTGGAGGATGCGGCCAAATTCTATCTATCGGAAAATGAAGAGGAAGCCACAGCAGTTCTGGACGCAAGAGGATCGAGATACATCCTTGCGGATAATAAATTGATCTATGGCAAACTTGCCGCTCTCACCGCCTGGGCCAATGAGGATCTGAGCAGTTACATAAGAACAGAAGACTACGGCTCGGAATATGTAGCCATACCACAAGATAGGCTCTTTAACACGACATTAGGAAAGCTCTATTTATTCGATGGAGCAGGAACAGGTCACTTCCGTCTGATCTATGAATCGAAGACATTTGTAGGATCAAGCCCAGCCAAGAGCGAGGTCAAGATCTTCGAGTATGTTCCTGGAGCGGTGATAAAGGTAAGAACCGGGTCGGACCAGAAGGTAGGCGCCCTGCTTAACATGACCTCTAATCAGGGGAGGGAATTTATCTACCTCAATGAGGGCACTTTAAACGGTGACTCATTTGAGATAAGAGTTCCTTACTCCACACAGGGCGGGCAAGGATGCCACGCAATAAGCCCGTATTTGATCTACTCAGGAAATGAAGCCGGTGTAACGGTGAAAAATCTTGATGTGAGCGAAGAAGACGTTATGTTAGGCAGAACTGTCGAACTGACCGTTTAACTTAGCGAAAGGATGGGAGGCAGCGAACTTCCTCCTCCTTTTTCAGTGGATATGAAATTTTTTGCCGCTAAAGTCCGAGCTTGGCATACTCCTTGGCCCAGTAGGTGATTATCATATCAGCGCCTGCCCTCTTGATGCAGGTTAACGATTCCAGGAAGGCAGACATTTCATCCAGCCAGCCCTGCTTTGCCGCAGCTGCAATCATAGAATACTCGCCCGAGACCTGATAAGCGGCCGTAGGCATGGCAAACATGTCCTTAACAGCACGCACAACATCGAGGTAGGGCATGGCCGGCTTGACCATGACCATATCCGCACCTTCTTCGACATCCAATTGTACCTCCCAAAGCGCCTCGGAAAAGTTGGCGGGATTCATCTGGTACCCTTTGCGATCCCCCCAGGCAAAGCCTGACTCAGCCGCCTCGCGAAATGGGCCGTAAAAGGTGGATGCGTACTTGGCGGAATAGGATAGAATAGACGTGTCTTTGTATCCGTCCAGATCCAGAGCAGTGCGTATGGCCTGCACCATATGATCCATCATGCCGCTGGGAGCTACAATATCTGCGCCTGCCTGGGCATGGCTCACAGCCGTCTCTCCTAAGATGGGCAGCGTCTCATCATTGAGGATCTTCTCACCCCGGACGAGGCCGCAGTGTCCGTGGCTGGTATACTCACACAGGCACAAATCGGTTATTACTATCAGGTTAGTGGTCTCCTTGATGGCGGCTACCGCTTTTTGAATAATGCCATGCGGATCGTAGGCTGCAGAGCCCATCTCATCCTTAAGAGCCGGCAGGCCGAATAAAAGAACAGCAGGCACGCCTAAATCCTCCAGAGCTTGCGCCTGCGCCGCCACACTCTCCAGACTCTCTCGGAACTGGCCGGGCATAGCCTCAATTGCCCTAGGCTCGGATATTCTCTCATCCACAAATATGGGCTGCACCAGATCATTGCAGGATAGCCTTGTTTCAGCTACCATTTCTCTAATTCTTGGCGCTCTTAGCCGCCTCATTCTCCTCATATATTTCCTCCAGCCGGAATAGTTCAACGACTGCATTAAGAATATCATTGTCCCCAAGCTCCGCCGCCCTCTTTAGAGTCTTGGTGGGCTCGGAGAAGAGTTTGTTTACAATAGAATGACTCATGTCCTGCAGTACCTGCTGCTCGATCTCGCCCAGAGTGTGCCTGGCCGAGAGCTTGTTCATAGCCCGCTTGACCTCTTGATCCTTGATAATCTCGGCTTTGGAGTACAGCCTGGCCAGAAGATCCTCAGCCTGTTTTCTCTTATATTTAGCCTTTAAGAGCTGCATCTCTTCAGCGATGATGGCCTCGACCCTATTGGCCTCTTCCATCCTCTGCCTCATATTCTCGCTGCTGATATTCTTCAAGCTGTCAATGTTATGCAGCTGTACGCCTGCAACCTCTGCCGCCGCCTCGTCAACATCTCTGGGATTAGCGATATCTATTATGAGCAGTTTAGAATCTCTTCCTGCCATGGCCTTCTCGAGGTCCTCTTTGAGAAGGATATAATGGGGCGCTGAGGTAGCACTGATGACCACGTCAGAGGTCTTGAGACGATCTTTCATCTCTTCAAAGGGAATAGCAGAGGCACCCAAACACTCGGCCAGGCACTGGGCTGAACTGTAGGTCCTGTTGGTGACCACCAGCGAGCCGATATCCTTGGCCAAGAGAGCCCGGGATATCAGCTCTCCCGTCTCCCCGGCGCCAATCACCAGAACAGACAGACCTTTCAAATCACCCAGAATTTCCTGGGCCAGATCAACAGCAGATGATCCGACGGACACGGACCTCTCATTAATTTGGGTCTCTTTTCGCACCCTCTTTCCTACAGCTATGGCTTTTTTAAAAGCAGTATCCAGCATCCACCCTGTTGTTCCCGCCTTGGCTGCTATCTGCACCAGATCCTTCATCTGACCCAGGATTTGATCCTCGCCGATGATCATGGACTCAAGCCCCGAGGCCAGGCGCAGGAGGTGAAGCAGAGACTCATCGTGATCATGAAAATCGATTATGCGAGAAGAGACACGCGCCTTTTTAGCCAGGTCGAAGAGGACCTTCTCGCCACGCGTACTGACTATATAAATCTCGACGCGATTGCAGGTCTTAAGCACAGCACACTCTTCCACCCTCTCTAATGAGCCCACCCATTTGAGAAGAGTCTGTACATCTCCGTGCCAGGCCCGCTCAATCTCATCAATGGAGGCCTTGCGGTGTGTCACCAGCA
>JAQTXY010000146.1 GCA_028688535.1 Methanothrix sp.
CGATCATGCCTCTCGTCTCCTTGACTGTGCCGTCGTACCTTACCTCCAGGTCCTGCAGAGCATTTACCAGCCGCCGCTGCAGGTATCCGCTCTGGGATGTCCTGATGGCCGTATCCACCAGACCCTCACGACCACCGATGGCGTGGAAGAAGAACTCTGTGGGATTGAGGCCACCTTTGTAACTCGACTCCACAAAGCCGTGCGCTTCCGCGCCGAGGTCTCCCGGCCGGAAGTGAGGGAGCGTTCTGCCGGCATAGCCACGCATGATGCGCTCACCGCGCACCGACTGCTGGCCGACACATGCCGCCATCTGGGTGAGGTTGAGCATGCTGCCGCGCGCTCCGCTCACAGCCATGACCACTCCGGAGTTATCCAGGCCCAGGTGACGTCCGGCAATCTTGCCTGCCGTATCTCTGGCCTTGCCCAGTGTCTGCATGATCCTCATCTCCAGGGTCTCATCGAGTGTTCTGCCAGGCAAGGGCTCCAGTTCGCCTGCTTTGTAGGCCTCGATGAGCTGCCGGCTCTTCTCGCGCGCCGTTCTGGTGGTCTCCTCAATCTGATCCACGGCAGCCTTGGGGATGTCCTCATCATCTATGCCGAAGGAGAATCCCGCATGCATGATGCCTCGCAGTGCCAGCAGGGTCATACGATCCAGAAACTCGCTTGCCACGGAGGGACTGTACTCCTTTATTATTCTGTCTGTTATCTTGCCCTTGAAAGCGCCCACAGCTTCGGCGTCGATGGTACCCTTCAAGAGCTGGCCGTCAACAATTACCACAAAGGCATCGTTTTCGCAATCGGCACCTTTGCAGACATCGCAGTTATAGCAGAAATCGGCCTTAAAGGATAAGTCCAGGCCTCGCGGCAATACGAGACTGAAGACCTGCTTCCCCGTCCAGTAGGGTTTGCCATCCAGTACGCCCTCGGGCTTTGGCAGCTCTGGAATATTGAACTTCTTGAGAAGCTCCATGACACCCCGCCGGTCAATTGGCTTTCTGCCATGAGTGAGCAGGAATGAGCCTGTCACATAGTCGTGTATGCCGCCGATGATAGGACCGCCGAATCTGGGAGAGAGAATGTTCTCCTGCACGCGCATGAGGATCTCTGCCTCAGCACGCGCTTCCTCGGTTTGAGGCACATGCATGTTCATCTCATCCCCGTCGAAGTCTGCGTTATAGGGAGGGCAGACGGCCGGATTGAGCCGGAAGGTCTTGTAGGGCATGACCTTGACCCGATGAGACATGATGGACATTCTATGCAGGGAAGGCTGGCGGTTGAAGAGGACTATATCTCCGTCTGCAAGCTGTCGGTCTATCTTCCAGCCGATGTCGATCTGCTCGGCTACTTCCTCGCAGTTCTTTTCTGTGACCTTGACACGCCTCTGGTCGGGCCTGGTGGCATAATTTACACCTGGGTGTCGTTCCGGTCCGCGCCTCACATAGGTCTTCACAATTTCCATGTTTCGGGCGTTGGCAATCATGGGCACAGACAGCTCCATGGCTATCTCCATAGGCACGCCGACCTCACCAATGCTGAGATTGGGGTCCGGTGAGATGACTGTCCTGGCGCTGAAGTTGACGCGCTTTCCGGATAGTGATCCTCGGAAACGCCCTTCCTTACCCTTCAGCCTCTGAGAGAGCGTTTTTAGTGGCCGGCCGCTGCGATGGCGGGCGGGCGGCACGCCGGAAACGGTGTTATCGAGGAACGTGGTGACATGGTACTGCAGTAGCTCCCACAGATCCTCAATGATCAGTTGGGGTGCGCCTGCCTCGCGATTCTCCTGGAAGCGCTGGTTGATTCTGATGATGTCCACCAGCTTATGGGTGAGGTCATCTTCGCTTCTTTGGCCGGACTCCAGAGTGATAGAGGGGCGCATGGTAACTGGCGGCACGGGCAGCACCGTCAGGATGATCCATTCCGGGCGTGCCGTTGCAGGATTCATGCCCATGACGGCAATATCTTCATCCGGGATCTTTTCGAATCTATCACGAATGTCTGATGCAGTGAGCTTGTGGCCGTCTTCGATATAAGAGAGGGGCCGCTCGAACTTGATCTCCTTCTGGGGTGCTCCACAATAGGGACAGGTCTTATTCTTGCGTGCTTCTGAGAAGACCTTATTGACGGTATCGTCCGTCATCTGCCCCAGTCGCTCCAGTTCCTGAATTTGCCCCAGGTACATCTTCTTCTCATTTTCTTTGAGCATGAGACGCGAGCAATCTCTGCAGATACCCCTCAGCACCTTTCTGATCAATTTAGCGAAGCCCACGTGAATGACAGGAGCAATTAAGTCGATATGGCCGAAGTGTCCAGGACACTCACCGGGCCGACCGCCGCAGGATCGGCAGCGTAGCCCTGGATCGATGACACCAAGCCGGGGGTCCATGAGACCCATTTCAATAGGAAAACCATCGTCGTCGTATGTATCTGCGGTAATGATCTTTACCACGCTCATCTTGCGAAACTCTTGTGGCGAGATGAGGCCGAAGCGGATCTTGCCAATTCTCTTGGGAACCGTCATATTTCCACCTAAACCGCGTCTTCCAGGATTAGCCGCGGTGCTACACCTAATGATTTGATCTCGTCGAGCAGCAGCTTAAAGGCATAACTCATCTCCACCGGGTAGATCTCCGTATCAGCGCCGCAGGTCGGGCAGAAGTCCGCATTTCTGCGCCTATCATGGATAGCGATCATGCCGCAGTGGCTGCAAACAAGTTCAGTCACTTTATCCGACTCATCAACCAGACGTTCCTTGAGAGCAAGTGCTGCGCCATGAGCTATGAGCACATCTCTCTCCATCTCACCAAACCTAAGTCCTCCTTCGCGAGCACGACCTTCTGTGGGTTGACGGGTCAAGACCTGCACAGGGCCCCTGGACCTGGCATGCATCTTGCCTGTGACCATGTGATAGAGCTTCTGATAGAGAATTACTCCCACGAAGATATCGGCCATGACTTGCATACCCGTGGCTCCATTGTAAAGTATTTCTCTGCCGGTATGAGAGAAACCGAACTTCTTCAAAGCACCGCGCAAATCCGGCTCGTTCTCGCCTAAAAAGGCGGTGGCATCCACGAATCTACCCTCTAATGATCCGACCTTTCCACCAATCATCTCCAGGACGTGGCCCACAGTCATTCGAGAGGGGATAGCATGAGGATTGAGCAGCAGGTCGGGCACAAGCCCTGATTCCGTGAAGGGCATATCCTCCTGGGGCACAATCAGTCCAATCACGCCCTTTTGGCCGTGTCTGGAAGCGAATTTGTCACCTAATTCCGGAATGCGCTGGTCTCGGCTCTTGACCTTGGCCAGGCGGTTGCCGTTGGAGGATTCGGTGAGGATGACCATATCCACCACACCCTTTTCATTGGAACGCATGGTAACGGAGGTCTCTCGCCTCTGCTGAGGTGTCAGGCCGAACTCGGAAGGCTCCTCCAAGAATCGAGGCGGACTGGTCTTGCCGATGAGCACGTCATTGGGGCCCACATAGGCATTGGGGTTCACAAGCCCATCGGAATCTAATTGATCGTAAGCCTCACTGCCTCGTGCACCTCGAACCTCCACATCAGGAATCTCGAACTTGTCCTCCTGACCGCCCGGATATTTTCGCTCCTCTGCTTCAGAGACGCGGAAGAAGTGGCTTCTGGCAAGACCGCGCTGGATGGAGCCACGGTTCATAACAAGAGCATCCTCAATGTTATATCCCTCATAGGCCAGGACTGCCACCACGAAATTTTGCCCCGCCGGCCTCTCCTCAAAGCCTATAGCGCCCGAGGTCTTGGTCCTGACTATGCCTCTTTGCGGACTGTTAAGATAATGGCCGCGGGTATCGGGCCGCAGCCTCATATTGGCGGTGGACATTCCCAAGCATTGCTTGACCATTCCTGCGCCCATGGTATTTCTGGGGCTGGCGTTATGCTCAGGATAAGGCACAAGACCAGCAGCGATACCCAAAATCAGCGAAGGGTCCAGTTCCAGATGGGTGTGATCGGGTTTGATATCTTCTTCCCAGATGGCAATGAGGGTGTTCTCCTCTTCCTCAGCATCCAGATACTCGACCAGGCCGAGTGACACGAGATCGGCAAAGGTCATCTCGCCGTTCTTTATCTTGTTTACATGCTCTTGTGTTACCAGCGCCTTTCCGTTTTCTACCACAATGAGCGGCCTTCTGGCTCGACCTGAGTCGTTGTTCATGAAGATCTCATTGGTGTCCTCGAAATAAACCACATTCATCTGGCTGCTGATGCTGCCGGAACGCCGCAGGCGACGCAAATTTGTGACCAATGCCTTTGGGTCTTCATGATGCCCTACGATCTCACCGTTTACATAAATTCGTGCGCCGCTAGTCAAGGCTTCAGCCAACATTACCACCTACCGAAATCACGCCTAAATCCATCAATATTTTCTTGATGTTAACTGAATCGTCTGCACCCTTGGAAAGCTCCACTCCCTGGGCGAAGTTCTTCACCAGTCCACAGTTCGGTCCCTCTGGAGTCTCGCAGGGACAGATGCGACCCCACTGGGTAGCATGCAGATCTCTGGCCTCGAAGTGCGGTTGAGATCGGGAGAGGGGTGAGATCACACGACGCAGATGGGAGAGCGAAGCCATATAGTCGGTACGATCCAGTAGCTGGGAGACGCCTGTGCGCCCGCCGACCCAGTTTCCTGTGGCTAGGGGATGAATCATTCTCTCTGTGAGGACGTCCGCGCGAACCGTGGTCACCACATTGAGATCTCTGTTTCTCATACTGGCCCTCTCCAGCTGGTACTTTATGTCTCGAGTCAAGCGGTTGAAAGCCACCCGGAATAGATCCTCCATCAGATCACCGGAGAGTTTCAGCCTCTTGTTGGAGTAATGATCCTTATCGTCCTCACCGCGCCGCTCCAGCGCCAGCTCGAAGCAGGCCTCTGCCATGCGCGAGAGGAATAGCGCCTTGGAAAAGCGATCCTTCTCCTCCACGCCTATGTGAGGAAGCAGGTATCTATCCAGGACATAAGTCGCCCTCTTTTTCTGGTATTCCTTTGCCTGGCCGGCAGCTACGCGTGCACCGATTTTTTCCAGGGCCTCATCATTGGTCGAGACCTCGGCTTCCTCCAGATTTTCCAGCATGAACTTTATGATTTCCGGGTTGTCCGATACGGATTTCACAATATCCATATCAGTGTCCATGCCAAGAGAACGCAGCAGTGTCACGAAGTTGAGCCGTCCTGAGACGGATGGGAAGGATACTTCCAGGATGGAACGGCGGCCGCGCTCCACAATGACCAGGGAGCGATAGCCCTGCCTCTGGCTGAAGACCTTGGCCACCTCGATATTCTCATCGTAGCGCTGGTTGTATTCGACCAGAATCTTGTTTGGCGCCAGATCCTCCAGCGTCATGATGACGCGCTCTGAGCCATTGACCACGAAATAACCGCCGGGGTCAGATGGGTCCTCACCATAGGTTATCATCTCGTCGGCAGTGAGGCCGGAGAGGTTACAGATCTTGGAGTTGAGCATAATGGGCAATGTACCGATATCCGCCTCAACCAGATCCTTCTCCGTCTCGCCCTCCACGATGGTCATCTCCAGCTTGATGGGTGAGGCATAGGTTAAATTGCGAAGCCTGGCATCATTGGGGTAGAGCCTCTCGATGGAGCCGTCCGCTTCGCGCACCATGGGCTTTGCCACTCGAATCTTGCCAAGCTTCACATAAGTATTCTCGATATTGG
>JAQTXY010000147.1 GCA_028688535.1 Methanothrix sp.
TTCTTAATATTAAGTAGGCTTTTCAGCTATTTATAGCTAACTCTAGATAGCTTTAGATAGCTAAGAAAGCTAGCTAAAAAGTGCGCAAATATCAAGAAATAAGCCGCTACATCGCGAAGGCACTTTTGCCAAAGATCTCAAACCAGACAGGCGCGTGTATTTTATATCAGTATATTATTTAATAACAATATATTTTGGTCGATCGGGCAGACTAACAAAATAGTTCTGTGGCATTTTTAGAAATAATTTACAAAATGTCATAGAACAATTCCCGGCCAGGTGCATACCCCGCCCGGCCATCTCGCCCGTCCGTCTCCGTCAGTAAACCCCCCGGAATGTGGGGGGTCCGGGGGGTTTACGTTAATTCCCACAACGACGAGCACGGACCCCCACGGGTTGGGGTCCGCGCGCAGGAGTGTGCCTACTCACATGCCCGGATCAACCTAAAAAGGAGCCGTACAGGAAAGCTCATGCCCCCTGATTCCTGGCAGAGGCCCCGTGCCCCCTGGATTGCGGAACAAAAAACTCCCGCCCCGGAATTGCCACCGCATGAAAGGTTCCCCGTGTATGGGGTTAGGGGAAGCCCGCACGGCGTGTGAGTGCGCCCCCACCCACCCGCGCGTAACACCCGCGCGCGGCACCCCGGAAGAAGAAGCTCAAGCAGCAGCAGTTAGGTGGAGAGGCCCCCTTCGGCCCTCTCCGGAGGGGCCGGTCCAGGCCCTCCTCCTAAATAGATTTAAATATCTAGCTAGCTTTTATAGTTAGCTAAAGCTAGGGAGGTTTTATGATATGGGAAGAAGCCGATTATCAGTAACTATTTCTGACGAGGCCAAAGAGGTCGTCGTAGGCTACCAGATGGATCACAGGATCAAGACAAGAGATGATGCCACTGAAGCCTTGCTGCTCGACTATGCGAAACTTGTAGAAAGAGTAAAAGAGCTTGAGGCCCAACTGGCCGAAGCGAAAGAGAGTTAATCTGTGCAGAGTACAAACTTATTTGCGAGATCGCAATTGTCTAAGAAGAGTCAAAGTGGTGGAGCCAATTAGCTTCATCGATGAAATCAAAATGATGATCTCCAGACGAGATTATCACCTCACGTTCCACGCCCGCGCCAGGATGTTTGAGAGGCGCATTTCCAACAGGGACCTGGTAGATTTAATAATGAACGGAGAGATAATAGAAGAATATCCTGACAGGGAGCCGTGCCCAGCAGTTCTCATACTGGGATTCGTGTCAGATCGTCAGTGCCATGCAGTTGTGGCCTGCTGCATGGATCACCTGCGGATCATCACAGTATACTGGCCAGATGAAGAGAGATGGATAAATCACTGCCTGAGGAAAAACGAATGATACCGGATACTTGCAGTTTCTGCAAGGGCAAGCTGCACGAAGGCAAAAAGGAATTCGTTGTTAAAGTAAAGAATGAAGTAGTGGTCATCAAAGATGTTCCTGCCCTTGTATGTGACTGCTGCGATGAAGCGTACATCACTCCTGAGATCTCCGAAAAAATAGATGAAATCATGGAGGAGTTTTATGCTGGAAAGCTCCTGGCAAAACCTTTAGCTGCTGGAGAAGTGGCGTTGAAAGCATGACCTGATCAACCTGGAAGGCAGACCGTGCAGGAAAACTCATGCCCCCTGATTACTGGCAGAGACCCTGTGCCCTCTGGACACCAGCCCGAGAACTCCCGCCCCGGAAATAGCATGCATTCCATCAGTTAACTCCTTAAAATCGCAAGAACTGGGATCGCCCATACAGTGGTGAGACAATTGGGTGTGCTAAAAGAAGATGATCATGAAGCTCTGAGGATGTGGGCCTCGGAGAACAATTTCGGAGATCCCGATTCTCTGATAGACCGCAGAGATGGAAAGCTGCTATTCAGGAGCGCCCGTGCGGCCAAGCAATACCGCAGGTTAGAGGCGATGTACAAAGGCCGGAGGACGCAGAATGCCTAAACCGCCCAGCGCTTATGTCCCCTGCCTCTACTGCCGCAGAGGTCCGAAGGGAGACGACCCGAACCCCTGTTCCGGTGTGCGTCACATCCGGTCCTTGCAGGCCGGAGGCTGCTTTCTGGGAGAGGTCACGCCGGGAAAGGAAGAGCTCCATGCCAGGTTCGTCAAGACCCTGGAGGTGAAAGCCTGAAGATCGAGCGCAGGGACGACCCCGAGACCCAGGAGCACGTTATTACCATTACCCTGACTCGTGAAGAGATGGTTCGGGCAAGCGACGAGATGACCCCCGCTGAAAAGCAGACCGCCTATCTCATGGGCCAGAGCCCATTGCTCTCCACCCAGCTCTGCTCCCTGTTCGAGATTGCATCCGCCCTTGAGAAGGCCGGTGCAAAGACGGCCATGAGCCCGGACGCCCTGGTGAATGATGATGAGGATTACCTGGATGACTTCTGAGTGCCACTGCCGGAGCAAGGAGCACAGGTAGATGCAGGCGTTCTTTGTGGCCAGCGAGGAGGCAGACGGCCTTTATGGTCCCTACAGCAGGCCGGTTGCCGACCGGGTTTTGAAGATCGTCCGCATGGCCTCGGACGAGATGGCTGAGCTGGAGGTAGCTGAGGTGGACATGTTCGGCGAGCAGCTCCAGAACGGCCTTTTGCCCTTCAAAGTTTGTGTGATTGTGCTACAGGGCAAGGTGCAGAGCGTGGAGGTCTCGCTCTGCTGGCCTCCGCTCCCGGAAGGCATCTTGGTCGAGCGGGAGGACTACAGGGAGTACTTTGTCTGGGCCAGGAACCAGAGCGAGGCCAAGACCAGATTGGCCAGCCTGCCGAAAAGCTTTACCGAGAGCCTTCGGCAGGACTTTTCATGACTGATGCCATCTTCTCGATCAAGCACCGCTACGCAGAGCGCATTTACAGCGGCCATAAGTGCGTGGAGCTGCGGCGGACGGCTCCCAAGTCGCCCATAGAGCGGGCCTGGATCTACGAAACAGCGCCGGTAAAAAGGGTAACAGGCTGGTTTGAGCCCGGCCTGATCTATCCAGCGATGGACTGCGAGGCCCTCTTGGAGAGGTTTGGAGAGGAGAAATGCCTGGGGATAAAGGTCGCTGGGACGGATGAAGAGCGGCTCCTGGCGATGATCGAGGCCCTGGGAGACAAGCCTCTGCATGCAATCAGCATCGAAAGAGCCAGCAGGATTAACCCGGTGGAGCTGCGCATCCGGCCTCCGCAGAGCTGGATGTACTGCAGGAAGATGGCAAGGCTCGGCTAAGTAAGGAGCCTAAGGTGCTACTAATCACTAGCCTGAACCTTCATAACCATGAATCAGGGCTCGAGATGGCGGCCTTGGAGACACCTGCTTTTTAGGATTGCACGCTCTTTTGATTAAATAAATTTATAGCATTTTTTAGATAGAAATTTGGAAAAGGAGTTATGATATCTGTTGAAGGAGATCCCCATCTTTCCTCTTCACACCATTCCCTTAAAGCATCAGCCGAATTCCATTTTGCTATATTGGATGCCATTTTTAAGCATAAAAGAACGATTAGGCGATCTGCACCTTCAACTAAATTCGGAGTGAGATCATTTTGTCTCTTTTGATTTCCATGGACGACTCCGCTTCTGATCCCATAGAATTTTTTAATAATCTTGCTGATGCTCTTTCGCTCTTCGAAATTGGGTGAAAGTATAAAAGCAACACGTTCAGACAGGGATTTAGCAAGCGGTTCTGTATCACTGAATATGAGTAATGATTCCAACGAAATTGCTGTTTTTGTAACAGAAGCAGCAAGCTGAGGTTCTAGTCGCGATTCGAACAGCCAATTAAGTGTGTTATTTAACCGTTTTGATACTTCATGGTCAGATATACATTGAATAACCAAGTTAGGAAATCCACGTCTTTGGAACCTTTTACAGAATTTCTCATCTATATCGATACCTTGTTGAGATCTTTCCGCTTTTATTTTAGATCGTAAGAATTTATTATTACCACCACCAATTGTAATATCAAATATCGACTGACGCGGAGAATTGATTGCTAGTTTCCTCTGCAATTCTCTCCTATTCATTATTAATATTTGAGAAATTAGGGCGACTTTTTCGACCAAATCGGCAATTTTTTCGGCTGCAGGAATGATCTGATCTGGATCACCTTGACGGCGGACTTCAATAACAGATTTATTTGCCAAAGACTCGATACGTCTGCAATAAAAATCATTTTCCCACGAATGACGCATAAAAACATTTCTCTTGCGTATATCTTGCATTAATTTCTGTGATTCATTTGCACTAATAGTTCTAACACTAACTGAGATAGCAGGCAATAATAAAGGGGTCTTCGCATTAAACATCCATGTTGTTCTAATATAGCGGGATTCTACAGGACAAATGTTTCCTATTGCGGAATCTAATGCAGGACTTAACGACTTTTGGATTTGGACGTTATTCTTATCCATAATAAAGATGGTATTTCTGTTTTATTAAAAGTTGACGCACTGCAAAAATTTAATTTTTATCGTAATTCCCTTTGCATAGCACCTTCCATATCTGCGACCATTTCCATAACGAGAAAACCTAACTCTGGCGGCAAAGGTCCTCATGGATCAAGGCTGCGAGAAATGCCACGGCCGGGGCAAGATGATCGAACAGACGACCATCATCGACCCCATTTCAGCCTCCGTCGATCCTGAGAAGATGCCTGAGATCGCCCATTCCAGGCGGGTGCTTATCACCTGTCCCGACTGCGAGGGTCGTGGATGTGGGTCATGGAAAAATGCTGCTGGTGCCAAATGAAGGCGGCATAAATTCTCGTAGATTGCTTACCGCGCCTATTGTTAGCGCTTTTCAGCCATGGAGACACTGGTTTAGCCAAGTTAAATGCCAAAGTAAAATGGGGGAAAAAATAACGTCCCCATCAAGGTAATGCCTGCGCCTAGCTCGCCTACTTTATCCATTTCAGCAACTTGACTTCTCTTGGCTCGGAGACCGGAGTTTCGTTCGGGTAGCCGAATATTAGCGGTGCGACCAGCTCATGATCCTCAGGTATTCCTACCTCGGCCAGCGCCTTGGGGTCCTGGTTCAGGAAGGCGGCAAAACCTATGAAGCAACTGCCTAAACCTGCCTGGTAGGCTGCAAGGAACATATTCTGTGCAGCAAGGCCGCAGTCCAGAAGATTCAATGTCCTCAAATCCTCGTTCTTTTTTGTGCTGATTAATATAAGCAACGGAGCGCCATAGAACACCACATCTTTATCTGATTTGAATGCCGCTTGTAGGCTCTCCGGCAGGGGCATATTCTTTGGCACAAGCTCCTTTGTCCTTCTGGCCAGCTTATTGATGATCTCTCTGTTCTCTATGACCGTAAAATGACATGGCTGGGAGTTCATCCCCGAAGGTGCCCACACTCCGGCTTCCAATAGCTTATCGATGACTACTTTGGGCACGGTCTTATCTTCGAACTTTCGAATGCTTCTCCTTCCCATCAAACAAGCGTCCAATTCCATGTTAGTAATTATCTTGGCCGATATATTTAACACTATTCAGGAAGACTTTCGGAACGGGACAAAATGCTCGGCCTGCCGGAGACGGCACCTGTCTCCACTCCCGGCTATCCCGTCGCCGCGGCCGTGACCACCGAGGAGAGAGGGTGGGGTCCGGGGAGGGGGAGAGGAGGCGCAAGCCAGTAGAACCGGACACAAATGAGACCGCTTAGAAC